>CAMQZF010000038.1 GCA_947039525.1 uncultured Photobacterium sp.
AGATCATAGCCGGTGACTGGAGTTCAGACGTGTGCTCTTCCGATCTCGAAAATCGTCGCTTTCCACTTAGTGGGCAGCCATGGTCCAACGTATTACGAACGCGTTCCGAAAAATATGGAGGCCTTTGCTCCTCGCTGTAACCGTAGCGATATACAAAACTGTACTCACGAAGAATTGGTCAATCAATATGATGATACCATTCACTTCACAGACTACGTGTTATCTCAAATGATTGCTAAATTGAAGACTTATGAGCCTAAATACAACGTGGCCTTGCTCTATCTGAGTGATCATGGTGAAAGCTTAGGTGAGGATGGATTGTACTTACATGGCACACCATATCTATTTGCGCCAAAGTACCAAAAACACGTGCCGCTCATTACTTGGTTTGGTCAGGGCTTCATCAAACAACGTGGTATTAATATGGCTTGTTTGAAACAAGTAGCTCTCAATCAAAAAAGTGGATTATCACAAGATAATTTATTCTCTAGCATATTAGGGCTAATGCATGTATCGACAAAACTTTACGATTCATCACTGGATATGTTTAAGAAATGCAGCAATAACGCCTAATATGAATGAGTAACACTCAACACTTAAGTAAATAATTTTAAAAGGATCTAGGGAACTGGATCCTTTTTTATTAACTGAATATCCAAGTATAAATTGCAGTCCACTTCATGAAATATAAACAAATAGCCGTTCGCTTCGCCTTCACGTTCTTAGACTAGCTGTAAATCCAGCCAAAGACTGACCAAGTCGAAACACATTCTTCGAAGCATCTTGAAGAGCCTCATTTAATGAACATGGTTGAGTCAACACTGAAAAACACGCCACAATCCCAACCTCTTTTAACGCCTGAATATCACCAGTCACAGCCCCAGCCACAGCAATGCATGGAATGTGTTGTTGCTTTGCTCTTTTCGCAATACCGATAGGGGCTTTTCCGCGCAGAGTCTGTCCATCAATACGACCTTCACCAGTAATGACTAAATCAACATTATCAAAATAATCATCAATATGAATATGTTCCAAAACCATATCAATGCCAGAACGTAACTCCGTGTTCAAAAATGCCAATAAAGCGCCTCCCACCCCACCGGCAGCCCCAGCACCAGCAACATGCGCGATATTTTTACCCAATGTCGACTCCACGATATTTGAAAAATGGGTTAAATTCGCGTCCAATAACTTCACCATTTCAGGGGTTGCCCCTTTTTGAGGACCAAATATCGCTGATGCACCATTTTGTCCAATCAAAGGATTATCGACATCACAAGCGACCTCAATTATTACATTCTTTAACCGTGGGTCCATTTTAGAAACATCGATAGTCATCAGTTCAGTCAGTGAACCACCACCATAAGGTAAAATTTGGTGGTGTTGATCATAAAATCGCACGCCTAATGCCGAAAGCAGTCCCACCCCTCCGTCATTACAGGCACTTCCACCAATCGCAATAAGAATACGTTCAACCGATAAATCCAAAGCAGCGAGAATCAACTGCCCAGTACCATAACTGGTTGCTAATAACGGATTACGATCCTTCTCTGCTACTAACCCCAATCCTGAGGCTTCAGCCAATTCAATCACCGCCGTTTTCTTATCACCCATAAGACCAAAACAAGCCTGAACAGGCTGATTCATTGGCCCGACAACCGTAGTATAAAAATACTCGCCCTGTGTGGCATCCACCAGCACAGATAAGGTTCCTTCACCACCATCTGCAATCGGCAGCGTTACCACCGAATCATGAGGGGATACAGATAACCAGCCTTGTTTCAAAGAATCTGCCACCTCTTTTGCCGATAACGATTCTTTAAATGAATCGGGCGCAATCAATACTTTCATTTTTTTCAAACACCAAAGAAACCGATTAAGAAAACATAAAGTAAAAATGGCCCCATGACATTAAAAAACCAAAAGAAAAAGCCGTTAATGCAAAACATTAACGGCTTTTTTCAATCATCAAGAAACCACAAATCCCTCAGATGAAAAAGTCTTGTTATTAAACGATAGCAGCAACTGTCTCAGCTAGCTCTGCTCGTAATTCATCATTCACTAACTCACCTTTCACCATATCAAAGTTATCGTAAAAACTTGGCACTGATAAACTCGCTTTTACATCACCGGCAAAATAAGGTGCAGAATTTACTGCCGCACCTAATACCGTTTTCGCGCCACCAGGGCCTGGTGAAGTGGCTAACATCACCATGGGTTTATTCTGATACACTTTTTGATCAATACGAGAACACCAATCAAATATATTTTTAAACGCCGCACTGTAGCTGCCATTGTGTTCGGCAAAAGAAATGAAAATGGCATCCGCTTCCCCCAGCTTACGATAAAACGTTTGCGCCAATAGAGGTTGACCCAATTCCGCTTCACGCTCCATGCTAAACAAAGGCAATTCGTAATCATTCAAATCCAGTATTTCCACTTCCGCATCTGGTACTAACGAGGTTGCGAACGTAATCAAAGCTTTATTAATAGAGGCTTGGCTATTACTAGCAGCAAAGGCAACAATTTTCATAATGTGGTTCCTTGAGTCAAAAAATATTCAAAATGATGTCATCTAACGACAATACTCCCTAAAATGTAGGTCATACGTATTGCCATCTATGCTTTACCCTAAAGTCTACCCTCAACATTACCATTACGGAATAAACCCACAGTGAACAGACTCTTTCCAAATGACTATCAATAAAGAATTATTCAGCGGAATCCTCATTTTTG
Organism: uncultured Photobacterium sp.; assembly: GCA_947039525.1. GTDB lineage: Bacteria > Pseudomonadota > Gammaproteobacteria > Enterobacterales > Vibrionaceae > Photobacterium. Next base: position 2,737 of record CAMQZF010000038.1, read on the forward strand.
TTGAAGTGGTAAAAACAGGATCCTTTGCCATGGCGGCGCAAAATTTACAACACGCCAATAGCCATGTATCCAAAACCATCAAACAATTAGAACAACGTTTGGGCTGCCGATTATTAAATCGCACCACACGTTCATTGAGCCTAACCCCCGAAGGTGAGGTTTATTTTCAAGAGTGCCAAGATCTGATTGAGTCTGCTGAAAATGCCCTTAATCTATTAAATCAAAATCCAACCGATCCCAAAGGCATACTTAAAATCAGTAGTCCCATTGGATTTACTCAAAGCCACTTAAGCGGCATTCTTACGCACTTTTGCCAACAGTATCCGAATATTCAATTGGAAATGAATCTGAGTGATACACACGTTGATATGATTGCAGAAGGGTACGATATTGTCATTCGAGCCTCACAAGAACTGCAAGACTCCAATCTAATTTGCCGTAAGATTCATCAATCTGACATTGTGACTCTGGCTTCCACGCATTACCTAGCAAAGCGTGGTACACCTTTCCATCCGAATGAACTGAGTCAACACGATTGTTTATGTTATTCCAATATAAAAAGACCCACAGATTGGGAATATCAAGATAAACACGGCAACCCAATCAAAGTATCAGTCAGACAAAAAACGCTCTCTAATAATAGCCAAGCACAGCTTACAATGGCAGAACAAGGATTGGGGATTATCCGTATTCCGGAGTTTTATCTGGCTACCCTACCCAAGCCGCACACATTAGTGCCCTTATTTGAGGATTATCCAAAACCGAGCGTCAATGTCTACGTTATGTACCCGAGCCGAAAACACCTTTCACCCAAAGTACGCTGCTTTATTAATGTATTAACGGAACGATTAGCCCTCACCGATTAAAACAGTGACATTTGTGGCTTATGATGAGGCTGAACATCCAAAGGAGACTCAACGCCCACAAGATGTTCAACCCACGCTTTATTACTCCGTGGGAATTCTTTTTGTAGCGCTTTCTTAAAGGCTTTCTTCATCTTACTCGCATCACCTACCACAGTGCGATTATCAAATCCAAACTGAATTAAGGTAAATTCATCTGCATTGGTACAATGCAAAAGCAAACCACGATCTTTTTTAAAGGTTTTAACTTCAATACCTTCTTTTATTGCCATCGTTTTCAAACTGCGATCTAATAATACAGATACATTGGAAAAATTAATTAATGCCATAAAGTAAATCTCATCACCTTTAAACAGTCTCTGATAGTAAAGCCATCATCAGATTAAAACAGTCAATAAAATCAAGATGACGATTCAAAAAAACTAAATACAGACAATGCCCGTCATTGTTTAGCGCTCCGTCCAACACATCACTGAAAGACCAAACCCCAGAGAAAGCCACAAATAAGACTTGCTGTTATGCGGAAATTTTCGCTATGGTTTGCGCCTAATTGATTTGACCTTTTATGTACTCACAGAGCAGACCCCTTATGACGCAACAAAAATTGGCTTTATTTATTGATGCAAACAGTACCCCAGCCGAAGGCATTGAATACATCATGGCAACCTTATCGTCATACGGACAAGTCAGCATTAAACGCGCCTACGGTAATTGGAAAAGTCGTGGATTAAATGTCTGGGAAACGGTTCTTCACGAACATGCGATTCAGCCGATCCAACAATTCGATTTAGAAGGAAAAGAAACACACGACATCGCCTTAACCATCGAAATCATGGATATCCTATACACCAAAGACATTGACACGTATTGCATTGTTTCCTCACATACTGATTTTGCACGCCTTGCGACTCGCTTAATGAATGATGGTAAAACCGTAATAGGCGCTGGTACAGATCAATCACCAGAATCCTTCATTAAAAGCTGCTCTTCTTTTTTGAATCTATCGACTTTAACCGATAATGCCGCATCAAAAACAAAGCGAGTACCCGCCGCAGCAAAGAGCGCAACAACGACAAAAAAAGCCGCAGCAACCACCAAGGGCACCACGAAACCAAAAACGACAACTCGTGCCAGTACCGCAAAAAAAACCACGAAAAAACCCGCCAGCCGAGCGAAAAAACCAACAAAGAAACAAGAAAAGCCCTCTTTGTTAGGTAAATTGAAAAAAGTATTGGGTTAATCCATATTCACGAAAAATATCATCCGTAATGCATTAACTAAGCCTTACTGGTAGTAAGAATACATAAAAAAGCCAATGACATTGTCATTGGCTTTTTTATACCAGTGAATCTTCTTAGTGTGTTCGTGATCGCTTCTTAGTATAAACATTACTGAAAGTAACATTCATTCCACCGCACTGATGATTATCACTGGCAATCAACGAACCATTTATCAAAGTTAACTTCACACGACAGGCATAAGGGTCTGAGTCTTCTCCTTGTAAAATCGATAAATGATTTCCTTTCACTTTTGCCACACCAGAAAAAGAACCGCTATTTACCGACGCAATCCCTTCCCAAATGGCTTCTCCTTCGACATATAAGGTTCCCGCTTTCTTGCCTTTTCGAATCGAAATCACATTAGGGGTATTGTAGTAACCCCAATGCCCAATCCAAGCCGACAAATTAGGCGTGTCAGTACTCAGTGTTCTTAACGCAGATTGTTCCATCCATCCGACATATTCATGACGACGTCCGTGATACCAAACACAAGACCAACCATCTTGGCGTTGTGCAACCAACACGTTATCGCCTTTCACAATATAAGCTTTCATCGCGCACTTTTTCGTATCATACGGACACGCCAGCATGTCATTCATAAAATGAACGTTTGGAACAACCACTTGTGCTTGAGAAAAACCTTTCGTGTAATTAGGAAAATAGCCATTACGACACTCATAAGGCTTGATGGGTTTCGCAATCGCGGCACTGCTAACCAATACCCCAAAACTTAGACAAACTAAAGATGCCCACTTCATTCATATCATCCAAAAAAATTGCTGATGATAAAGGATATAAGTCATGATATGAAAGAACGCATTATTCTTAAGCCGAACGTACTTGTGTTAAAGGTAATGGATACACACCTTGATTGACCACAACCCCCTCATCCAACACCACAAACTTATCGGCTTGCTCTAAAGCCGATTGACGATGTGCAACAATTAAAACCGTACGTTGTGCCAAAAAAGGCTTTAATGCCTGATGCAGATTCATTTCCGTTTCCACATCCAAGGCCGATGTCGCCTCATCAAAAATGACCATACTAGGATCAGTCAATAATAAACGGGCAATTGCTAATCGTTGACGTTGCCCACCAGAGAGTCGAGAGCCATGATTGCCCAAAACCGTATCCAGCCCATCCGGCAATTCTTGAACAAATGAGGATAATTGCGCCAGTGATAACGCTTCCCATAAATCATCATCAGAGCATGACTGCCCCAACGTTAAATTCATACGTAAGGTGTCATTAAATAAAGTGGGATGTTGAGGTACAACAGCAACCGCTTGATGCAGTGCGTCCCGATCTATCCTATCCAGTGACACCCCGTTAAATAAGATCTTACCGGAGCTAGGCTGATAAAACCCAAGCAATAAATGAATTAAGGTCGACTTACCACCGCCAGAAACCCCCGTTACAGCCAGTGAATCCCCAGCGGTTAATGACATGTCTAATCCATTTAATACACGATTTTGTTCATCGTAGCCAAAATGCACGTGCTGAATATCAATCGAAACAGGAACGCCTGACTGAAATGGATTCATTCCCATCTCAGGACGTACCTCTTCCTCTAACGCTAATAAGCCATTTATTCGAGATAATGCTGCTTTGGCAGCAAACGCACTGTATTGCACACCAATTAACTCTTGAACAGGCGTTAATAAAAACCACAAATAACCAAAAACAGCGAACATTTCCCCTAACGTTAAACTACTGGTCAATACCATGACCATCGCCAATCCACGAAACAGCTCAAAACCTAACATATACAATAAGAATGAAGCTCGATTCATGGCATCGGACTGCCACGCAAACTGATTACTGGTATCTCGAATCACAGAGGCATCAGAGTCCAGTTTTTCAAGAAAATACTTATCACGACCTGATGCCCGCAAACTGTAAATCCCATCCAACAATTCTAAAGCCCGTTGTTGAAAACGCGAGACAGCTTGATTTTCATTCGTTTTTAAATGTTTAACTCGACCGCCTAAAGTTCGCGACAACAGCACAATCAAAGGATTCAGCAATAAAATCGTGATACCCAATACAGGGTGTAACCACAACAACACAACACCCGTTCCGATTAAGGTCAAGCCTGCGACACCAACACGACTAATACCCGTTGAAATGAATTGGTGCAAAGTATCAATGTCTGTTAATAAGTTAGCGGATAAGGCACCAGAGCCTGATTGTTGATGATGGTGAATGCTTAACTTACCCAATTTTGTTAATAGCTGCCCACGTAATTGATAAGACAAATCCGTTGCTAACGTACTGTACAAACGGGTATGCGCGACATTTAAGCCTAGCGCAATAATTCGTAAAACCAGCACACTGATTAATACCACCAAAATATACATGGTCGGTTGCTGCCAAGTTTCAGGCAACCAAGAATCCAGCCATCCCATACTTGGGTTATCAGGAGAGAGTAAGACGCCATCCACCAGCAAAGGCATTAATAAGGGCAAAGGTACCGTTACTAATGTCGCTAATACCGCTAAGAAATTGGCATTAAACAACCGTTTTTTATCCACAAAACACAAACGAAGTAATGTCTTTAAAGACCAAGTAGAAGGTAATGTCACGATAGCTCACTCAATAATGGCTGATATTTAGAGTAAACATAGCCGATAAGAACAAAACGCAGAAAAGAAAGGCTCTTCTCTGCGTCATTCGATACCACTGAATTATTTAGAAAACGTATTCGACTTCCACACCCCAGTTACGCCCTGGCTGTGTACGACGATCAATACCTTTTTCGTTAGAAGTGATCCCTTCAAGATCGCTATATGACCAATACTTTTTATCAAACGCGTTAAACAAACCCGCACGCAACGTAATGTCTTGGTTTGGACGGTAATAACCAGTCACATCCACCAAACCATATCCAGGCGCATCAACATTATTTTTTTCTTGATTTGAGTTTTCTGAAAGACTCCAATCAGTGCCTTTCTTACCTGCAACGGCATACAACGCCACTTCACCACCAAAGGTTTCACTTGGGGCGTGATAACCCAGTGCTAAAGTCGCAGACAAGGGCGCAACGCTATCTAACGCTTTGCCTGTATCACGGTTTTCACCTTTCGCGTAGGCCACGGCAACATTCAAATAACTCCCTTCAGGTAAAGGCGAAAACTCAGACAGCGCCAAATCACCATTGAATTCCGCACCGTAAATTTTCGCTTTTGCCACATTTTCTTTTTGATATAAGTCTTTACCACCCGAACTTTGACCAATAATGACTTGTTCAATAAAATTACTGTAATCATTATAGAATGCTGTCACTTCAGCACGCCCATATTGGCTGGATAAACGTAAACCCGCTTCTAATGCATCGCTGCGTTCAGGCTTTAAATTCGGATTACTCAACATAGTGTAAGTATGACCATCATACTCGTAGTACATATCAAATAAGCTAGGTGCTTTGAAACCTTGGCTAAATTGCGCAAATGAGCTGACGGTATCGTTCCAGTGATAAACAGCCCCTAATTTACCCGTCCATGCGCTTTCATTGGTATCGGCAAACTGGGTATCCCCAAGCGGCTCTGTAGCAAACTGATCAAAACGAAGCCCTCCTGTTAGCACTAAGCTATCCTCGAAGAAATACGCTTGATCTTGAACGTATACCCCCCATTTTAAGCTGTCAGCATCGGGCACTTCACTTGGCTTTTCTTGGACTTGGTTTTTCGTGAATTTTGTATCGAAGTAACTCAAATTAAAACGATTTTTAACCGCCGCGACACCATAGGTAACTTGATGGTCGCTATTGGTTAATGAAAATAGTTTATTAAATTGAATGCCCCCTTGGTAACTTTCGTCTTTTCCTTGACGGCTGCGCTGACGAGGTCCATACATGTTCGTTGTATCAAAAGTATCATGATAAGCATGACTGCGTTGCCAATCCAATTGCCACATCACATCATCAAACAACGCTAAATCCGCCTGCCACTCATGAGATAAGCTGATTCGTTCACGGTGATCTTCGTCTTTCGCAAAATTATCATCATAAATAAACGACATGCCTGGTCCCATTGGGATCTCATGCCCATTATTCGATAAAATATCACCGTCACTATTGGCTTGATAAATCTCACCGGTCAGTCCAAAACGATGGTTGTCATTGGCTTGATAATAAAACTTCGCTAACACGTTATCTGAACGAACATCAAACGGATCCGCTTGACCACGATCGCGACCTTCAATATCTGAGCCACTACCGTGTGTTTTCATTTCATGGCCGTCACGATAGGTGTACATCAATAACGCTTCGGCTTTTTCACCTTTACCTGCAAGTGTAACGGTACTTTTGAAGCTATCATCAGCACTCGCGTAACCAGCTTTGATGCTTGCATGAGTCGAATCCCCTTCTTCAATCACATCGAGAGGATCCAGTGTCGTCATCACCACAGCACCAGCCACCGCATCACTGCCGTACAAGCTCGATACGGGGCCTTTGTTAATCTCGACTCGTTTTAACGTATCGACCTCAATAGTACCGCTGTTATTTTTACGCATAACATCCGCACCGGGATTGTAGTTACTTGGTTGCTCAACCCCATCCACCAGCACTTTTACATAGTTATCTTCTCGACCACGAATATTAAAGCCTGATAACCCAAAACGACCTTGTCCCTCAATGACAACCCCTGGCTCTTTCTTTACCGCTTGACGTAAATCTTGCGCTAAATTGCTATTTAATTGTTGGCGCTCCACCACACCAACACTCGATGAAATATCCGCTGTTTCTTGCTCGGTACGAGTTGCTGAAACTACAACTTCATCAAATGTATAAACGGTGTCAGCCGATACTGGCATTGTCGCAAATAAAGCCCCCAAAGCGGTCGCAATTGAAGTCCGTTTCATTAAAATAACTCCCTAAATTCAAGTCGAAAAAAATCCGAGTGAGCCTTAAAAACTCACTCTAAAAATAAAAAGAATGTGGTATTACACGATGAGAATTAAATTAAGCGTTTTCTTTTTTCATTTCGCTAACGTGCCCTTCGTCTAAATGCACAATTGAAATCAAATCTTGACCGCTAATATCAAACGCTTGACCAAAACCTTTTACATAGCGTCCAGTGTCAGGCATTAATCGATACAAATTAAAATCACCTAACTGACTCAAGTTATCGATAATCTCACCATGACGTTCACGTAGAGCAACAATCGCACTTTGCCATTCATCACTGTGACGCTCTACCGTATGCGCTTGAGTATCAAAACTTAAACGACGACGCGCATAAATAGATTTCGAGGATTGTTCATCTTCTAACATCATGATCGACACAGACTGCTGCTGCTTTAAATTCTTACCATGACGGGCTAAATCACTCACTAAAACGTAATAACCGTTCTCCCCTAAAGCAAAAGGAGAATAACTGACATTCGGTATATTATTTTCGTCTAATGTCGCTAATAACAAAGACTGACACTTCTCACGAAACTCTTGAATCTCAGCACCTAAACGATTTTGAATACGATCCGCTTTACTTTCCATTAGCTCAGTTCCTTCTTTAAATCTTGAAAATTGACAACTTGGTGTTCAAATAATCGACGATGTTCATCACGCCCTAAATACACTTTGAACATACAACCGCCCTGTGCATCATAGAAACCAATATAATGGCTATCTGATTTTCGAAACGGCTTACTGACGAACGCAATATAAGTAATCAAATCAATACGTAAATGCCCATGCAACTCGCCATCACGCCCCATTAAGTTGTAATAGCCATACGCAAACTTCCCTTTCGGAAAAGTGGCTTTTACCTCAAAAACGGAGCCACAAGAATGCACGATCGTCGTTACTTTCCCCCAAGACGGCAGTGCTTCTAAAATCGTTTGGGCGTATTCAGCCGACACGCTGACCACCATCTCATCCGGTAATGCAAACGTCACTTGTGCTTCACTGACGTTTAATTGCTCCGCAAGTGTCCCCACCATAATCCCAGCGTCTTCAGCTAATAAATTAGCCACATCACGACGGGTTTGCTCCATATTGACTGAGTCCAACATTTCCATCTCCTTACGCCACTTTTGGCATTTCCATAGAGGGTTGCAATACATCCAAAACAATCTGTGCCAAAGTTACCGCCCAAAACTGCCCCGCTAATGTGAGTGTCACTGTCATCGAGTTCTCATCCACATTCACTAAATCTCGACGTTGCCACTCATTAAACAACGGCAATAGCGCATCAAAACGCGTGATCCCTTCACCATCATGACCATCTAAAGCCAAGGCAGAAAAAACACCACGATCAAAGCCCGATTTTAATAAGCCAAATGCTTTAACATGGCTCGGTTGTCGACTCATCATGCCCGTGGGTATACGTTGTTTTAATACATCGTCTTGATAATGCTTAATATCACGGTGCTGCATCCATTGAATTCCACCGACATTCCCCCCGCCACCAGCGCCTAACGGTAAAATCTCAGCATGACCTTTTGCTAAACTGTTGTATAAACTGCGCTCTTTGGTTGTTCGAGCCCAATGGTTATTACTCAAGCGGTAATCATTGCAAGCATTCATAGCCCTTACACCTGCAGCAAACATCCCCGCCCGTTCATGACTGTTTGCAGGCTCTGGCAATCGACCTTTCTCAATTAATGTCTGCATCGGTAAACCTTGCAAATGGAGTAACTGATATAAATCGACACCATGTGCACCACTTTCTTGATAGGCTTGTAAATCATCCAGCCAAACGTCATGCGTTTGATGAGGCAAACCGTACAATAAATCGATCACAATCACGGCTTCTTGCTGTTTGGATAACTGCTGAATACGTAATAAAGCAGCATCACCATCATCCAAACGTTTCGCTGCACGGCGCACTTGTGTATTGAAGCTTTGAATTCCAAAAGAAAAGCGATTAAAACCACCCGCTAACGCCGCTTCAAATTTGTCGTCATCAAAACGATTAATGCGCCCTTCCAACGTAATCTCACAATCTGCCTTTAAAGGAAAAGACCGACGTAAAACCTCACCCAATTGTTGGATTTGTGAAGAACTTAAATCAGTAGGCGTTCCACCACCGACATACACCGCATCAAAAGGCGCTGATTGCGCCCACAGTGAGACGGCCTTTAAACGAATTTCCAATAATAAACTGGAAAAATAGGCATCAATACGCTCACGACTTGCAGCATATTGAAAAAAGTTACAGTAAGTACAACGCACACGACAAAAAGGGATATGAATATAAAGGCAACGAGGCGCTGAGCTAACCGTAGAAGAGTTGAGAACAGAAAATAAGACGTTCTGCCCGGCATCACCAGATAATGGTGCAGACATTCCTCCAACATGAGGACGAGATTTGGGGCTAAACGCATAACGTAGTGGATCCGGCGTAAAACGCCCAAGCTTAGATTCGTCTTGTGAATCAATTAGTTGAAACACTCGATCATGTAAATCAGCAAGCTTGTCATGACCGAGGGAAGTCTCTTGGGTCAACATCATCAAAGCAACACTCAATAAACCAATAATGAGCATTCAGTTTACAATTTTAATCATTGAATGCAAATGATAATTGATATTATTTGCATTTGAGCTATAATTCTCGCTCAAGATGTAAGGACATATCAGGAGCAACAAAGGTGAGGATGAATCGTTATTGGGTGTGCGCCACACTCTCCATCGCATTGCATAGCGTCTGGCTATTTGCTTCTCCTATTATCACACCTGTCATTCCTGATATGACCGCCAGTGATAACACATCATCACAAATTCGAGTTCAATTGATTTCAGTCCCAAAACCTGCGCCAAAACCTGCGCCAAAACCTGCGCCAAAACCTGCGCCAAAACCTGTACCGAAACCTGCGCCGAAAACTGCACCAAAACCTGCACCAAAACCTGCACCAAAACCTGTGCCAAAACCTGTGCCGAAACCTGTGCCGAAACCTGCGCCGAAACCTGCACCGAAACCTGCGCCAACATCTGTATTGAAACCAATGACAGAGGCCAAAACAACTTCTCATTCAAATGCAGAAACATCAATCATTGAGAACGCTGTATCAGATATTAATGCGCAACCCGCCTTAGTGAATACGCCGACATTTAAAACCAAACCACACCCAATTACTTATCCAAGATCGGCTCGTCGTCGCCATTTAGAAGGCAATATCTTAGTAGAGGTCTGGATTGATAAAACAGGCAAACAATTACAAAGAACCATCATTCAATCATCAAATCACACCAGCCTAGATAAAGCGGCTTTAAAAGCCATTGCTCGATGGCAATTTTCAGCTCAGCGGATAAATGGGAAAACGACCACACACCGCGTGCATATTCCTGTCACCTTTAAATTGGATTAATCATGGAATTCATTACTCAACTACACGCCGAGTTAGGCATTATGCGCTGGCCATTTACTGTCCTATCAACGGTAATGATTATGTTGATTTTTGAGCGTATTTGGAATCTATCTCGCCATACACGCACAGGATCGCGTCATTTCTTACATCAATTTTCAACCATGAAAAGACAAGATGAAGATCAGCTACATCACATTGCAACAGAAGCTCAACATAAAGCGTTCTTTGTGGCTGAAGGCATTCAGTTATTGCTGACTCACCGCAATACCAATAAAGCCTTACGCGAAGACATTGCAGGCATTTGGCTCCAAAAAATTCGCAGACAATTGCTCAGTGGCGTCAAAATTCTCTCAGTTATCGGCATGATCAGCCCACTACTGGGTTTGCTGGGGACGGTATTGGGTTTAATGGAGATGTTTCAATCGCTAGCAACCCATAAAGGCGCAATAGAGCCAAGTCAATTGGCGGATGGTTTAGGGTTTGCGATGACGACCACTGCGGTCGGTTTAATGCTGGCATTACCTGCATTAGTGGGAGCGCACCTGTTCCAACTATGGGCCGAGCGGATCCTGAGTCGCGTAGAATACACACTCAATTACTGCAATTTATTTTTAGAAGGTGTCCAACAGACCACGGTTGATGCCTCTTTATTGCCAATCACAGAAAAGGCACACGCATGATTCGATCTTACAAAGAAGACAGCGTGCCTGTACTGCCAGATCTTACGGCCATGCTCGACATTATTTTTATTGTCATGGTGTTTTTAATCCTGACAGCAAGCGTGCACATCAACAGCCTTGACATCACTTTGCCAACAACACACGACAATGCGGTATTAACGCCCAGCGAAGAAGCCGTAATTACACTGAATATTTTATCTGAAGCGCCTTATTGGGCGTTGGAGGAAACACCATACCAACATTTTTCCGATCTTACTGCGGCTCTGCACGCTTTAAAAGCAGAGCACCCTGAGCGTTCCTTGCTCATAGGAGCCGATGATGATGCCCCCGCAGGACAAATGATCAAACTGTTGGCATATCTAAAACAACACCCTTTTCCTGAAACTCACATTATGATGGATGAAACGCAATGAAATCATTAATCTTCTTAATTGCCACCAGCCTAAGCTTTTCCTCTTTTGCTCAAGACCGTTTTATCAGCGCAGGCGCAGGCATCACTGAATTATTATTAGCTCTAAAAGCACAACCACAAATTGTTGCAGCAGACAGCACCAGCCGCCAAGTTTTAAAAGGAACCGACATTCCTTTAGTCGGTTACCACCGTCAACTCTCTCCGGAAGGGCTCTTAGCACTAAACCCAACCGAAGTGATTGGTTCGAAGGATATGGGCCCCGAAAGCACGCTCACCGTATTAAAAAGCAGTGGTGTCAAAATCACCGTATTGCCTGAAGCCAATACCATTTTAGAATTGCAAGACAATATTAAAACCCTCGCCACACTGACAGCCCAAGAAACGAACGGCGATCAATTAATGGCTTTAGTACAACAACAAGCCGCCACATTAGAAGCTCACTCAATAGAAAAAAAACCAAACGTATTATTTCTTATGATCAGTGAATCTGGACGTACGTTATCCGCAGGAAAAATGACCACGGTCGATACCGTTATTGCTTTATCTGGCGCAATCAATCCAGCATCAGAACAGAACGTGGAAGGCTATAAACCACTCAGCCAAGAAGCCATCATAGCCATGGCACCCGATTATTTGTTAATTGCGGAACGCAGTATGGAGAAATTAGGTGGCATTGAAGGACTACTCAAAGCACAACCTTGGTTAGCCATTACCCCCGCATTGAAAAAACAACAAGTCATCGCGATTGAAAGCAGCAGTATTATTGGTGGATTGGGACTGGGTAGCCTGCGTTTAGCAACACAATTAAAAGCAGAGTACCGCTCATGAGAACACAATCTTGGTTGCCTATTGGACTCTTTGGCCTATTAATTTTCAGTGTCATTTTTTCTGTCTCTCAAGGGGCAATGACCATCGCTCCTCAAGACACCGTTACCGCACTCTGGTCGTTTTTATCCGGGCATGATCACCAATTAGCACCACACATTCCCTTGATCATTCAAGATGTCAGATTACCGAGAACCTTATTGTGCATTGTTGTCGGGAGCTTATTAGCGTTATGTGGTGCGGTGATGCAAGGGCTCTTTCGTAATCCCCTCGCCGATCCCGGCATTATTGGCATATCGGCCGGTGCAGCCTTAGGCGCGGCTTGTGCCATCGTCTTATTCGGTGAAATTGCTTTGCCCTTGCTTTCTCAACTGAGTGTGCCTGTGTTTGCCTTTTTCGGTGGCGCTATCACAACTTTACTGGTGTATCGTTTGGGTAGAGTTAAAGATCGGAAGAGCACACGTCTGAACTCCAGTCACCGGCTATGATCTCGT
>CAMQZF010000039.1 GCA_947039525.1 uncultured Photobacterium sp.
ATTTAAAGGTCTAAAACTTAATAATAGTTCAAATCAATAATCTAGGAGCACTACCGATTTTTGCCTATTTTGGTTTAAGACTCGCACTCAGTGAATAATTCTGATGGTTCTTTTTTAAAATACTAAAGTGTCATCCACGAATAAATAGCATTGTTTGTGTGTTTTGATTATCTTAATCTCTCATTAGTTTTCATTGTTTATTTTTCGTGAGTCATCATTTTTATGTTATCTCCTCAGCAAGCTTTAATGATTCAAGGTACAACTTCAGATGCAGGGAAAACTTTATTGGTTGCTGGACTTTGTCGTGTTTTAGCGCGGAAAGGTCATAAGGTTGCCCCATTTAAACCTCAAAATATGGCACTAAACAGTGCGGTTACTGACGATGGTGGTGAAATTGGACGAGCACAAGCATTGCAAGCCCAAGCGGCTTTTCTTTCTCCATCGGTACACATGAATCCGGTTTTACTTAAACCAAATACAGATATTGGTGCTCAGATTATTGTTCAAGGTAAAGCGATTGCAGATATGAATGCGATTGATTATAACCTTTATAAAAAAACGGTAATGTCACCGATTTTAGATTCTTTTTCTTATTTACAGCAGAATTTCGATACCATTATCGTTGAGGGTGCAGGCAGTCCTGCCGAAATTAATCTTCGAGAAAATGATGTTGCGAATATGGGCTTTGCTGAAGAGGTCGACATTCCTGTTGTTATTATTGCCGATATTGATAAGGGCGGAGTATTTGCTCATTTATATGGCACATTGGCATTGTTGTCCAAATCAGAACAGGATCGTGTGATAGGATTTGTGATTAATCGCTTCCGAGGTGATATTGGATTATTGCAATCAGGTTTGGATTGGTTAGAGGAACGAACCGGAAAACCGGTACTGGGCGTATTACCTTATATTCATGGATTAATGTTAGATGCAGAAGATGCGATTGATGTTCGTCAATCACAATCAACATCAAATCAATTTACTATTGTTGTGCCTGTTTTTCCTCGAATCAGTAACCATACTGATTTTGATGCCCTACGTGTTCATCCTGATGTAAATGTTATTTTTGTTGGTAAAGGGCAACCATTGCCGCCGGCTGATCTGATCATTTTACCTGGAAGTAAAAGTGTTCGTGCTGATTTAGCTTTTTTAAAAGAACAGAAATGGGATCTGCAAATTCAACGACACTTACGATATGGCGGTAAAGTAATCGGAATTTGTGGGGGTTTTCAAATGTTAGGCCAACATATTTCTGATCCATTCGGTCTTGAAGGAGAGATTGGTGTTTCTGATGCTTTAGGGTATTTCGACATTGAAACGACTTTAGCGCAAGAAAAGCAATTATTTAATCGTACAGGGATCTTAACTTTACCGAATCAAAGTCCAGCCCACATTACGGGGTATGAAATACACGCCGGCATCACGAAAGGAATCTCAAAAACGGGACCCATTCAATTTGATGAGGGTAGTGATGGTGTTTTATCTTATGACGATCAAATTTTTGGAACATATTGGCATGGCTGTTTTGATGCGCCAGAAGCTTGCCAAGCTTTATTACAATGGGCTGGATTAACCAAGGCTTCTTTATCTGATTTTAATCAAGTAAGAGAAGTGAATATTAACAAAGTTGCCGATGTTATTGAGCAACATTGCCATTTTGATAAAGTTGGATTGAATTGGTGATGATAAGAAGTCTTTTAAGACATAAATGTATAAAAATGTAATTAACAAAACTTCAGTGTGAATATTTTCTAATCTGTCATTTTTTTCACTAGCCTGTTGTTTCTTTACTTAAATAAAATTGGCATAGAGTAGATGATAAGCAAGATTTTATAGATATTAAGAGCTTATATGCAGTTATGAAATTTTCACACGGTATAAATATCATTGAATTTACGGTTGTTATGATCATTATTTCAGCTTTTGTGGTCATGGCAATCAGCTTTACTCGAATAAAACCTGAAACGGAAAGAGATCAAGCATTAGCGCTGATTCAACAAGAAGCGTATAAGTTTCAAAGTATCAGTGATCAAGTTTTTCAATTGACGTTAGTTCATGGTGATGAGTTAGGGCGTAAAGCGATTTCTTGGAAAAATGAGCGAGTCTTGATTGCTGATGGTTATCCGATTGCCGTACTGTTTAATTTTTTAGCGAGAAATGCAGGCTTGAATGGATTGTGGCAAACGCCATTACGTGGATACCAAGTATTAAAGCGTCCCGGTAATGTTCCTTATCACGTTGTTTATGGTCTTCAAAAATACGATTCTCTTCATTTAGTTCTGGCTTCCCAATGTTATATTGATGTTAAAACACATATTAGTTATCCATTTCGTCCGAATCGCTTGGTTGATTATCGCTTATCTATTTTGAGCGAAGTGCGAGGCTGTTAAAAAAGTCTTTAGTGAATAGTGACCCTTTGCTGTAAAATTTCGCGCTCAACTTTTACCATATTGAGCTCACATGCAATTACTTGAAGCTAAGCTGCACAAAATTGATCGTCATAATTACCGTAGTTATTCCAGTCTTCGTGGAGAATACCACTTCGTTGATTTTGATTTTTTTATTGATACCGTTCAAAACGATCCGTTTGCACCAGCCTCTCGTGTTCGAGCGCGCCGATCTTGGTCACTCACGGATTTGGCTTGGTTAAAAGAACAATCTCACGATTATCAACGTGCAGCCCGTGATTTCCTTGCTCGTCAGTTTGCTTATTTAGCTCAACAATACAATGCTATTCAAATTGATAAACCAGACCAAACCGTTTTAGATCGCACATCGGTTGTGTTTGATGAAGATGGCATTGAGTTACGCTTCCGTGTTGATTTGCCTTCGGATGGCCGTACTATTATCGCTAAGAAGACCTTAAATTTACTGACTTATACATTACCAACGATTATTCGACGTGCGACCATTGCACGTGAGTTACCGTTGGATGAATTACGTCGTCATTGTGAAGTCATTGAAGATCAAGTCGCTTTACGAGGTCAATTGGCTGATCATGATTTAATGGCATTTGTGGCTGATGGTAGTATTTTACCTCGTCTGTCTGGAAATTGTGATCGTCCTCTTGATGATGCTATACCTTTCTTATCACCAGATTCGCTTGCTGTAGAGTTAACCGTACCACATCGTGGATTAGTGCGAGGTATGGGCATACCTAAAGGTATTACTGTGATTGTGGGTGGTGGTTTCCACGGTAAATCGACATTATTGAATGCAGTTGAAAATTCAGTTTATGACCATGTGATTGGTGATGGACGAGAGTACATTGTTACGGATTTATTCGCTGCAAAGATTCGAGCAGAAGACGGTCGTTGCGTACATAACGTTGACCTCTCGCCTTACATCAGTAATTTGCCAATGGGCAAAGATACGACGGCATTTTCGACTCAAGATGCATCAGGTTCAACTTCTCAAGCAGCTTGGTTACAAGAGTCTCTTGAGGCCGGAGCAACGGCATTATTAATCGATGAAGATACCTCTGCATCTAATTTCATGATTCGTGATGAACGTATGCAGGCGTTAATTTCAAAAAGTGATGAACCAATTACTCCTTTAGTCGATCGCGTTGCATTATTACGTGACCAACTGAATGTCTCCGTTATGTTGATTATGGGTGGCTCAGGCGATTATTTGGATGTTGCCGATACTGTTATTCAAATGCAAGATTACCAAGCGGTGAATGTTACAGATAAAGCCAAAGAGGTTGTCAAATCTCATCCAACACATCGAGCACCTGAAGGTACTGATATTTTAGCGGCTCCACGCGTTCGCCCGATTAACCGTTTAGCATTAAAAACGTTATTGGAAGAGGGTAAGTTCCGAGTACAAGTGAAAGATAAACAAGCATTACGCTTTGGTCGTGAATGGATTAATCTACAAGCATTAGAGCAAGTGGCTGATGCAAGTCAGTTGCATACGATCGGATGGTTATGGTTCCAATTGGCTCAAGGAAAAGGTTGGGAGAAATGCCCAAGTCAAGCTTTTGATAAAATGCTTGATGATAATTGGTTCCGTTCACTGCCAAATTATGGTGATTTAGCCAAACCTCGAGTACTTGAGGTAATGGCTGTATTAAATCGAATGAGAAAATCAGAGTTTAAATAACAGGAAAATGGGTAATAGAGTATTTTTTTCTCTTTTACCCATTTTTTATTAAATTATACATTTCAAAATGGAAATCTTAGTCTTTTCTTCTGACAAAAAATTGACTTCATTTGTTTTGATCTAATATTTAATTTGATTTATGATAAATGCATCACAAAAAAAGGTTTATCTTTCTATGAGAAGTTGAGTTATTGGGGGAGTATTATGACAAGTTCAATTCTTTTTTTATCCATTATTGTTTTTACACTTTTTAAAAAGAATATTCTTTAAATTTAATCAATTAAATTAAGTTTTTAATTATGTTTATTATTTTTAGGTATTATTAAAAAAGCAGCTTATTTATAAGCTGCTTTTTTTCATTTTGTTAGATATTAATGATTAGTGATAACGTTTCGCCATCGTATTTGCAGCAACCATTGCTTGATAAACTTCATCAGGAGTCACCTTACGTGGCATATTAATCATCGTATCGCCATCAGCACAGGCTGCGACGGAGACTTTACGCCATATAGACTCTTCCATTGTCTGTAACCCCATGGCCTCTAAACCCAAAGGCAAACCTGCTGCTTTGATGATACGAATAACATTATTTAGCTCATCAGTTGGAGCACGCTCTAACACTAATTGAGTCAATAAACCAAAAACAACTTTTTCACCGTGTTGAATATGATGCAATTCATCGACAATAGACATTGCGTTATTAACAGCATGCGCCGCCGCTAAACCGCCAGATTCCGCCCCTACACCACTTAAATAAATCGTTGCTTCAATCATTTCTTCTAAGGCTGGCGTGACCACTTTATTTCGTACAGCATCCATTGCTAATTCAATGTTTTCTGATAGCAATTGATAACATAAGTGTGCTAATCCTAATCCAGTTCTCGATGGTTTTTTACCAATAAGGTTTAGTCCATCAGCACAGTAACAAGCACGAGCCTCAAAATAGGTTGCCAAGGCATCACCTACACCAGCAGCAAAGAAACGCTCTGGTGCCGCAGCAATGATAGATGTATCGGCAATTACAGCGTCTGGATTTTGTGGTAAAAATAAGTAACGGTCAAATTGACCATCATCTTTATATATCACGGATAATGCCGTGCAAGGCGCATCGGTTGATGCAATTGTTGGGTAAATAATGACAGGCATTTTAGAATAGAAAGCAACGGCTTTTGCTACATCAAGTGTTTTACCACCACCGATCCCAACAATAACATTCGCTCGATGGCTCTCAGCGATAGCTCGAAGACGAGAAATTTCAGTATCAGTACATTCATATTGAAATTTCTCGGCAAAAGCTTTCATATTTGCCGCTTGGATATTTGGAATTGCTTCTTGCTCTACACGAGGAAGAATAAACTCATCGCAAATTAACAGTGCATTGTCACCAAAGTGGTGTATGACATCATTCATTTGAGAGAGAAGTTGTGTACCTATAATAAATTGTTTAGGTGAAGAGATACTGCGAGGAATAGAGGACATAATATTGCACCTTTTTAAATACAGAACCATCTATCAATAATTTAGTCCTGTGTTTCAATGGAATAAATTACTTTCAGCACATAATAAATTATCAATATTATTGCTTGTGTCTTTGAGTAAAAAGGCGCATACGCATAAGAGCTTAACAGTAAAGGTTAAAGTGATTCACTTAATAACGATTTTGATAGTTCTTGTAATGTTTCTATTGGCATATTAAGTTGATTTGCAATTTGATCTATTTTTTTACCAGAACGAGATAGACGAACTGCCTCACGCATTAATAAACAGGCTTTTAATTCTGTTGTAGAAATATTGACTAATGCAGCGATATCCGTTGATTCATTATTTTTAATGCCATTTATCATTAATGGATTAACCAATGTCGGAGAGAGTAATTTAAGTTGGTCATTTAACACCAATAATAAATGTCTATATGCTAGTGTTTCTTCTTCCGTTTTCTTTAATGTATCGCATAAACTGTTCACAAGTGAGTTTTCTACTGTGTAACCGACTTGTTGAGGTAAGTTTTCGGTAGCACGAATAGAAACACGGATTTGATAAAAGTGTGTATTAGGTAAAATTGTTATACTGTGTAGGCAATCTGAAGGTATCCAGAATTGTTGTCCACAGCTAACAAGATATTCTTTTTTGCCAACATGGATTAGAATGCCTCCTGTTTTTACCATAAAGAAAAAAGTTGAGGGGTAGCGCTTTCGTGAGCTAACTCTCAGAGACGGTTGGCTTTGATATGTATTGAATTCGATAAATTGTTTCATGTGTCTTCTGTCTCTAATTAAATGTAGATGTATAGTGATTTTGCCTATTTTCGTCAATCAAAGTGCAAAATACAAAATAAATGCGTATATTTCTTTTAAAACATCATAAAGGTAGAATGAGTGAAATGGATATTTATGACACAATTTTATGTAATTGTTCGTAATATCACATTATAAATCCTGTAAAAGGATTGGGGATCTACGTGAAGACACGTAAAATACATTGTTTTTTCATATAGTTGAATATTTATTGTGCAGACAGATAACGATCCATACCAAGATATCCGCCCTTATAACGACAGCGAAGTTAGTGGCGCAATCCAACGTTTAGCTAATGATCAAGAGTTTCTCTCAGCGATTTTGCATTATCGTTTTCCTAAATTATCGCCAACTTTTTGTCGCCTGTTGTTTCCGTTGGCTAAACGTTTCTTGTTGTTCAAATGGGCAAAAATCACATCTGTTGAGTCCGTCCAGACACTGGTTGCAGACTATATGCGTAAGTCATTAGCTGAGTCGAGTGAGGGTGTCACTTATAGCGGTTTGAATCAGCTTGATCCAAATAAAGCCTATTTATTCGTATCAAATCATCGTGATATTGCGATGGATCCTGCACTGGTTAATTGGTGCTTACATAAACATAATTTTCAAACTGTACGCATTGCGATTGGTGATAACTTATTAACTAAACCTTGCGCAACAGAGCTTATGCGTTTGAATAAGAGCTTTATTGTTAAACGCTCAATTAAAGCACCACGAGAATTGTTGAAATCATTGACATTGTTATCGAGTTATATCTCTCACTCTTTAGAAACAGGCCATTCTATTTGGATTGCACAGCGAGAAGGAAGAGCGAAAGATGGCAATGATATGACTGAGCCTGCCATTTTAAAGATGTTTTATATGGAAGGGCGTAAACGTAAAGAAAGTTTTGGGGAGTTCACCTCAAAGTTACATATTGTTCCTGTATCAATTTCTTATGAAAACGATCCCTGTGATGCAATGAAAGCAAAAGAACTTTATCTCAAACAAACCGAAGGACATTATCAAAAAGGTGAATTTGAAGATATTGAAAGTATTGTTTCTGGTATTACGGGAAAAAAACGACATATACATGTGAGTTTTGGTCATGTGATTGATCAAGCGTTTGAAACGCCCGAGTTACTTGCCACAGAGATTGATCGTCAAATACATCAAAATTATAAATTATATCCGATTAACTACTTGGCGGCCGATCAAGAACATGAGTCGATTACCGATGAGGAACAAATGGCTTTTGATGAAAAATTAGCTTCTGTTGCCATTGGAAAAGCTGACTTAATTAAAAGAATGTACGCAAACCCAGTGTTAAATAAAATTCGCTGATCATTATACTCATTTAATAAATAGGAACTGAATTAATCAGTTCCTATTTACTTTAAATCGCTTTGATTTTACAGTATTTAAGTTTTTTTACTGTTAACATTCAAAATGTTACCATTTAAAGGTAATAATGTGATTTTCAATTTTTAACGTGGGATTTGCTGATTTAATTAATTTGTCTTTAAAACTATCATTTAAACGATATATTGGATGTTCTGCTAGTCTTTCTCCTAAAAGTGAAATTAACGGTGCCATTAGTGGTTCCTTCACTAAAGGTTCTAATGCATTTGGTGTTACGGTCATTTTATTTAATTCCAATTCTTTTAAATAAATTGCCCCTTCCTTTTGATTGTAGACGGGAATAGCACTAAAAGACATATCTAGAAAAACAGTTTGTTCTGGTTGATTTAATAAAGACAATATAGCTTGAGTTTTTGCATTTAGATTAATGCGATTACTTGCAACTCGACCAATCCCAACTTTCATTGTGTTCAGTTTAATTTGTGCATATGCCAAACCTTTAATACCAACACTTTTTTCAAAAGTCGCATGTTTATTTACATAGCTTTGTAGTTGGCCTTCAGTGACGTTATAGCTTGCACAGGCTGATAATAATAAGCAGGATAAAAGAACAATGAATGCTCTCATAAGAATAAGATCCATAAGTAAAAGATGAATTATATTCAATAGATTTTACTAAGCACTTTCTGAAAATAACAGCTCTATGTTGTAGTTTTCTCTCTGTAATGCGTTTTTTAATTTATTTAGGGAGCTAACTTGTAATTGACGAATTCGCTCTCGGGTTAAGCCAACCTCCGCAGCAACCTGTTGCAAGGTTTGACACTCATAGCCTAATAAACCAAATCGGCGACATAATATTTCTCGATCACGAGCAGATAAATGAGACAAAATATCTTGTGTTAAGCGCTGTAAGTCACTGTTGTTAAGGTTTGAGTCTGGGCTTGTTGAATTATTATCGGCAATAAATGATGACATAGATTGAGAGTTATTTTCATCTTTTATATTCTGATCAAAAGACACAACAGGCGCATCAAAGCTTAAGGTTTGTGAAACATCCTTTACGCTACAGTGTAACGTTTCTGCCAGTTCATCATTAGATGGCTCATGATTTTTGCTTTTCATTAGCTGTTTATGTGTGCGAAGAATGGTATTGATTTCTTTTGACACGTGAACCGGCAATCGAATTGTTCTTGATTGATTATGAATAGCACGTTCAATCGTTTGTTTTATCCACCACGTTGCGTATGTGGAGAATCGAAATCCACGCTCAGGATCAAACTTTTCTACAGCAGTAATTAAACCAATATTACCTTCATCAATTAGATCGCTGAGTAATAAATTACTGCCTCGATATTTTTTAGCAATACTGACCACTAATCGAAGATTACTTTCAATCATTACTTTCTTAGATGCAGCGTCACCGCGTAACGTTTTACGACTATACAGAATTTCGGTTTCTTTAGTTAAAAGAGGTTTATTCGATATCTCCTTTAAATACAGTTGAATGACATCGGCATCAAAGTTCTGTTCTTCTTTATTGATGATATCCATATCCATCCCCTCAAAACGTCAAATAGAATATTTATTCTTGTTGCTGACTGTTATTTCAACGTAACATACTGAAAAAGTATAAACCAAGCATAATGAATTAATTTTCATTAAAAAAAATCTTAATCCTGAATATACTAATTATAAAGGTGAAAGAAACCTAAGGTTTGCACTTATACGGTTAATATGAATTCTAATATTAATTGATCTTCAAACCTTACTCGTTGAAATATTTTATTTTTTTTATAACTGGATATTATCTTTTGTTGTTTTTAGTGAATTTAATGCGTCATTTATGTTTTTTTTATAAAAAAAAGCACAAACATTAGTTACGTCGTAACTTTTTGTTTTATTTTTAACTAGTGTGTTTATGCCAGCATTCATTTTATCATAATTCTTTAATCTGTAAAAATACATCTTTTTACAGATTGTTATCTGAGGATTTTATTCGTTTATTTATTGATTTGTTAAAAAATCAATGAGTTACAATTGCTTTTTTTAATGGCAAAAAGTAGTGATTTCTTGACTTTTTTTGGCTGTTATTTGTATAAAAGTGGGATTTGTTCTTAATTATTTTTTCTTTATTGTTGTTACGGTGTCACTTATGGTGTTAAAAAACCTCATAATAATATGAGGTTTAACATTCAAAGCGTTATTTTTGTAGTGTTAAAAGACGAAGTAATTGTTTCGACATTTCATTTCGCTCTTCAAATTGACAATATAAAAGACTGTTCATTACAAAACCTGTGATCATATCATCGTGAGCGCGCTGAATTGAATGAGTTACTTTCTTATCTGCGATTTCTTTTAAAAACATTTTGGCGAATTTTTTTGATTTCATTGGTAAAAAATCCACATTTTTTTGAAGAATTCTCACTTTATTACCATCAGCCAAATGTACATCAATCGTGTTATCGCAGGTTACAGTGGGTTTTGTCATAACGGTATCTTCTCTGTCCATGAAATAGCTTTCTGTAACATAAAAATAGAGCGACTTAAAATAATGATCCAATCAAGATTTATCATTCGGTTAAAGAATCTTAATTGTGAGAAAGTATGCATATCATCAAATCTTCATTGAAGAATTTATAGAAAAAATGCATTATAAAAAGCAGAGACAACATCGATATCAAAGTGGATTTGAAGTTTAAAATATGGAGATAAACAATGAGATATTATGAATATTCTGTACAGATTTGGTCTTTGCTCAGCTTTTCTTCTCAAGTAGAACAAAAAATAACAAAAAAAATGCTAATGAAACTTATAGGATTAAATGATAATCAAGTTTTCAGTAAATCGCTTGAATCCATTAATGCATACTGTTTACAAAATCAATTACCCGAAATTTCAATGTTGATTGATACCAATGAGTTTTATGATACATCACGTATTTTTGATTTAAATTGGCTTGAACTCGAAACTCCTCAACCTGAAGATTTCTTATATGCTTTAAAAGTACATCAAGCGAGAATGGTCGCTTAATTTACTCTATTTTACAGTCTGTAAGATAAACAAAAGATAGCAAAGTACATTCTTAACTTTTACACTGCACCTTACAGACTGTTTATTCTTATCTACAATTATGTACGACACAGACCTATTAGATCCTATTTACTCTTTTCTTCAATGCCGAACACCTGAGTCTTGGATTGAAGAAGCAAAGAAACCAGAAAACTTAACGATTATTTTGCAAGACCATTTATTATGTGAGTTGAAAGCCGCTCAAAGTGCTTTGCATCTTTTACGTAAATACGCAGTAAATGCGGAAGGGTCACAGCTTTTACTCGATTGGTTTGCTCCTTATGAAGCGTTTGCTTATAAAAAACAAGGGGATCTGGCTGACTTAAAAAGCAAGAATGTGATGACCAAAAAAATCACTGCAAAATCAGAATCTCCTTATAGCCAAGATTTGATTGATAAAATGGTTTTATTGATCAAAGAAGAGTTGCATCACTTCTATCAAGTCTTAGAGATAATGACGAATCGGGACATCCCTTATACTGGTATTACTGCGAGTCGGTATGCAAAAGAATTAATGAGCCATGTGATCACACATGAACCTCAAACATTAATCGATAAATTGATTATTGGTGCTTATATTGAAGCACGCTCATGCGAGCGTTTTGCCAAATTAGCGCCTTATCTTGATTCTGATTTGGAGCGTTTTTATGTCTCTCTGTTAAGATCAGAGGCTCGTCACTATCAAGACTATTTAACCCTAGCACAGCTTGTCTCACCCCGTGATATTACTGATCGTATTAATTACTGGGGGAAGATTGAGGCTGAGTTGATTCTAAGGCCTGATAGTGATTTTAAATTTCACAGTGGGCAACCTACTACTTATAGTTAACTAAGTTTCTAAAGCTGCCTTTATACCATTAAAGGTGGCTATTTCACTTTTTTGTCCATTTGACTTGATATGAAGTAAAAGAAGCCAGCTAGATCGCTAGCTTAAATATTTAGATGTTAAATAGTGTCCACTTAAAACTCTTCAGTAACTTCAAAAACCATACGCTCTTGAGTAACTGGATGATTCAATGCCAGTAATTGAGCATGGAGGCATAAGCGTTCGCTTTTTTGTCCATATAAATCATCACCGATTATTGGCATATTCATCCCTTTTTCATGAGCAGAGTGAACACGAAGCTGATGAGTTCGGCCTGTTTTTGGGTAGTAGTAAACTTTGGTTCTTCCATTTTTTCGTTCGATTACTTCCCATGTTGTTTGAGCTGGCTTCCCATAGATATGGCAAAGTAATTGACGAGGTCGATCCTCTAAATCCACCCGCATAGGAAAATCAATTAAACCATGATCATCTTTGGCAATACCGTCTAATAGGGCCACATAACGTTTTTCAACAGTGCGATTAATAAACTGTTTTTGCAGTGATTTATGTGCATCTTTGGTTAAAGCAATGACAATTAAACCTGATGTTGACATATCTAAACGATGAACAATCAATGGACTATCACTATTAGGAAACATCGCTTGCATTCGGGTATACACTGAATCAGTAATCACTTTTCCAGGAACAGAAAGGAATTCAGCAGGTTTATTAATTACCACCATGTCATCATCTTGATAAACAATGTCGAGCGTTTTCCCTTCTGCAGGGTTCTGCGATAATGGATTATCATCGATAGCTATACCAGCTAACATGTGTTGTAAAATTGGCTCACACAAATATCTGGATGCTTCGTAGAAATATTTGTGCTTACGCATTTGTGCTGCAGGTGATGCTCCCCACCAAAATTCCGCCATCACCAACGGTTTTAGATCGAATTTAAACGCATGGTTTAATAACTTAACGGAGGCACATGCTCCAGCGCCTTGTGGGGGCTGTTCAAAAAAATCATTCAGGTTTTTATGCTCACCCCTCTGATTTAAAAAACGGAATTGCGAATAATAGTGTTGTTGTAAGCCCGTAGTTAATTGTTCACATTTCTCTTTTAGAGAGTAAATAGTTGAATCATCCACTTGTAACTGTTCGGTTAATGCTGAGAGTTTTAATGCCCATTGCTGCCGAATTTCTTTTTGTTGATACTTATCATAAGCACTTTCCCTCGCTAAACGATGAAGCTCCTGAGTTTTAAAAGCATCATCATTACTTTTCTCGACCACAGCTCGATGTGATTTACGCTGTTTACGTTGTTCAATCATGTATAAACGAAAGGCTTCTGATTCTTGCTCTGCTGTCTGCTGAGTGATCTCTAATTGCTTTTTCAGTTCAATATAATGAGACTGAGATCCAATCACTTTAATCTCTGCTTTGAGATGATCAATTTCTCTTTGTTGAGCTAGCATGTCAGGAGTAAGCGCTTGAGTATCAAATACTGGGGGGACAAATAAAGGTAAATGCATTTTATTTGCTAAAATGCCTGAAAATGCCGATAAATACCCTAAATCACCTTGTGAATTTTGTACTACTAAGACACCAAACATATTGCCAGTGGCATCACTGCCATCTAAACCAAAGTCGTGTTGCCACTGAGTTTGATTTTCTAGATGCTGTTGCAATTCCTGTGCAGCTAACACGCATAATGGGTGTGGCGTATAGTAAAAAGGAAAAGTAAAACGTGTCGGTAAAGCTATCGCCTCAATTGAGCTTGAAAATGGCGTTATGTTGCTTTCAGAAATATGCATGAGGTTATCTATCGTGAATTGGGTCGATGATTTTAACACTCTCTCCGTTGCAGTTCGATAGATGAAAAAAAGCAAGCAATGCATGGCTAAAAAGCCGAATATCAAAAGTAGTAAAAATAGAAAGCAAAAAAATTTTATAAGTACGATAACGGCATTAGTCTTTAAGGAGTAAAGCATGACGGTAGAAAAAGCAATTCTCGCGGGTGGCTGTTTTTGGGGAATGCAAGATTTGATACGACGCCAAACAGGAGTCATCAGTACACGTGTCGGTTATACCGGCGGTGATGTCATTAATGCGACTTATCGAAATCATGGCTCTCATGCAGAAGCGATTGAAATCCTATTTGATGACACGCAAATCTGTTTTAAGAAAATATTGACGTATTTCTTTCAAATTCACGATCCAACAACGGCGAATCGCCAGGGTAATGATCTTGGATCTTCGTATCGTTCTGCCATTTTTTATACTTGTGATGAACAAAAGAAAATTGCAGAAAAAATGATTGCTCAAATGAACCAATCGGGTATTTGGCCAGGAAATATTGTGACTGAAGTTAATCCCATCCATGATTTTTGGGAGGCGGAACCTGAGCATCAAGATTACTTACAGCATTTTCCAAATGGATATACCTGCCATTTTCCCCGTCCAGATTGGGTATTACCTGAGGTAAAGTCATAAAGCGAATTGACTTTTTGAATAGTAATATTACTTTTTTATGATGAGACATTTTTTACATTTAGGATTAAAGTGAGCCTTAGATATTTAAGAAAATTACTGAGGTTATCATGAGCTTAAAAATCAAATGTGAACATATGGAATTAACTGAATCAATCAAAGGATTGGTTGAGGGTTATATTGAAAACTTAATGGTTATTGATCCTGAGTTGAAACATACTCACGTTGATATCATAAAAGAAGACACCGGTTATGCTGTTGATCTAAAAATGGATACCGAAGCATTCAACAAAATCAGTGCAAAAGCACATAACGTTAATTTTGAAGAGTGTGTAAAAGAAGCTTTCTTCCATTTTGAAAAAGAAATAGCCAAAAAAATGGCACATCAATAATTAGTTATCGTTTTTACTTGAAAAAAGGCTCCTCATTAATTAAAGAGGAGCCTTTTTTATGTTTGGATAATTAATTTGTTAAAAAATTCAATTGAATTGAATGCATTGTTTTAATTCCTTGAAATTATAATAAGAGGATGACTAATCAGATTCTCTTTTTCATTCAACTTCGAAAGTTAAAAATCATTTATAGATTGTAATACCTTAAATTTAAGGTACATCAAATTATTTTTAATAAAACAATATCCATATTATAAAAAATCCCTTTTATTCTTAACCTCATTACCTATCTAGAACGAGTTAACATGAATAAAAAATGGTTTTTTTACGACGAATAAATAAAGAATTTTATAAAAAACACAACTCTTCTTTTAAGTGCTATATGCTTGTAAATAAATAAAATTTTTAGTTATTCATCAATTATTAATACGATGACCATAAATATATTTGAATTGACTCATCTTGAGTATTACCTAATGATTCTTCGTTTTACAGGAAACTTTGTGCCATGAGTTTAGATTTTATTTTTATGTTGACGGATAACGATCAAACAGTGATCGATGCCCACCACCGTTTACAAGAGATATTACAAGGAGATGTTCAACATGTTGGTTTTAAAGATATTGGCTTACCTTTCAATGAATTACGCATATTGGCTGAATCCATAAAAAAAGCAGGGATCACCAGCTACCTCGAAGTCGTCAGTTTGGATGAAGAAAGTGAAATTCGGTCAGCGAAGGCTGCTATAGATCTTGGGGTTGATTATCTTATGGGAGGAACTCGACCTGAAGTCATTGCTCCTATTGTAAAAAATCATCCCATCAAGTATTACCCTTTTGTTGGTCAAGTTGTTGACCATCCCAGTGTTTTAATCGGCACCATTGAAGAGATTATTGAAAATACGATAAAAATTTCCGCCATTGACGGTGTCGATGGTTTAGATTTGTTAGCGTATCGGTTTTCTGGCGATGTCCCTAAATTGATGATGTCAGTCTGTGAAGC
>CAMQZF010000040.1 GCA_947039525.1 uncultured Photobacterium sp.
AACAAACACATCTTTCTGCTAAACAAGTAGAAGATGCAATCAAGGATATCCTTGAGCACATGGCGACTACTCTTGAATCGGGTGATCGTATTGAGATCCGTGGTTTTGGTAGCTTCTCATTGCATTACCGTGCTCCACGAGTCGGTCGTAATCCTAAAACCGGTGATAAAGTGGAATTGGACGGCAAGTACGTTCCTCACTTTAAACCGGGTAAAGAATTACGAGATCGTGTTAATTTAGCTTTTGCTAATTAATTCGAGACAGAATTCAAAAACGGCATACTTTCAGTATGCCGTTTTTTTTTATTTATAGATTATGGTTTGATGCGTAAAAATCTTGCATAATCAAGTATTCCATCACTTAGGTTCGAGGGTTTACAGTGAAGATCGTTACTCTTATTATTGTTGTTGTAGGTTTTTTGATTACATTTGCACTGGGTGCACAAAATGAAGCGGTTGTGCATTTTAATTATTTAGTTGCTCAAGGTGATTTTAAACTGTCCACAATTTTAGGGATTACCTTTGGTACTGGTTTTATCATTGGTTGGATCATTTGTGGGTTGCTGTACATTAAAGTTCGTTTTTCTTATAAACGTTTGATGAAAAAAATGGCAAAACAAGAGCAAGAGTTAGAAGTATTACGAGCTACGCCTGTTAAGGAATAATTTTCATGCTTGAGTTGTTGTTTCTGTTATTGCCAATTGCTGCTGCATATGGGTGGTATATGGGTAACAGAAGCGCACGTAATGACCGTCAAGATCAATCTCATCACCTGTCACGTCAATACGTGGCTGGTTTGAATTTATTGTTATCTGATGAGTCGGATAAAGCTGTTGATTTGTTTATTGAGTTACTGCAAGTAGACAGCGATACGATTGATACCCATCTCGCACTTGGCAACTTATTTAGAAGCCGAGGTGAAGTCGATCGCGCAATTCGTATCCACCAAAATTTAATTGCTCGTCCTAATTTAACGATTGACCAGCGTAATTTGGCACTTCAACAATTAGCTAAAGATTATATGGCTGCTGGATTTCTTGATCGGGCTGAAAAGATTTTTGAGCAGTTGCTGGATGAGCCGGATCATCGTGAGGGAGCTTTACAGCAATTGTTGGTTATTTATCAACGTATGCGTGATTGGGACAAAGCCATTGAGGTCGCAACACGATTAGTTAAATATGATAACCCTCAATTAAAAGCCGATATTGCCCATTTTTGGTGTGAGATTGCTCAGCTTGATATTACTGCATTGCAAACGGATAAAGCGATTTCCGCTTTAAAAAAGGGTTTATCTGTTGATAAAAACTCGGTGCGATGCAGTTTAATGTTGGCTGATTTGTGGATGAAGCAAAAAGAATATAAATCCGCAGCGAAGTTGATTGAGCGTATTGCAGATCAAGATATGGACTTTATCAGTGAGTCTTTGCCTTTATTGCATGAGTGTTATGATGCATTAGATAATCATCAAGCTTGGGTTAAATATTTACAGCTGTGCATTGAAAAACGTGCAGGTGCTACTGCTGAGTTATTATTGGCGGATGAGTTAAAAGAGAAAGACGGTGTGATCAGTGCTCAAAACTTTGTGACTCGTCAATTAATTAAAAATCCAACGATGAAGGGTTTCTATCAATTGATGGATTACCATGTGAATGAAGCGGAAGATGGTCGAGCAAAAGAAAGTTTAACGACATTGCGTGGACTTGTCGGAGAGCAGTTAAAAATCAAACCTCGTTATCGTTGTCGTAAGTGCGGTTTTGCAACCCATTCTTTGCATTGGCATTGTCCATCATGCAAAGGCTGGGGAACCATCAAGCCGATTCGAGGCTTGGATGGTGAATAATAAAAGAAATAGATAGAAAGCTGACTGCTCTGCATCGGCTTTTTTTTCGGAAAAATTTTGACATTATCTGGAGTATAAATGGAAATGAGTGATTCTAAGGTGATCGTGGCTCTGGATTATGCCAAGGAGCAAGACGCATTGGCGTTTGTTGAGCAGATTGAACCAAAAAGTTGTCATTTAAAAATAGGGAAAGAAATGTTTACGCATTTTGGTCCTAAATTTGTTCGTCGTTTACAACAAAGTGGTCATTCTATTTTTCTTGATTTGAAATTTCATGATATTCCAAATACGTGTGCACATGCAGTGGCTGCTGCTGCAGATCTTGGTGTATGGATGGTGAATGTACATGCCAGTGGTGGTCGTCGTATGATGGAGGCGTCTCGAAAGATTCTTGAGCCGTATGGTCAAGATAAACCTTTACTGATCGGCGTTACTGTTTTGACTAGCATGGATCAAGCTGATTTGTTTGAAATTGGTATTCAATGCTCTCCAAAAGAGCACGTGATGAATCTGGCTGGATTAGCCCAACAAAGTGGATTGGATGGTGTTGTATGTTCAGCGCAAGAGGCCATGGCGTTGAAGGAGACGTTGGGGCAGGACTTTCGATTAGTAACGCCAGGTATTCGTCCAGCAGGATCGGCATTAGGTGATCAACGTCGAACTATGACGCCTTTTGAAGCCGTGAAAGCTGGATCAGATTATTTGGTGATCGGTCGTCCTATTACGCAGTCAGAAGATCCTGTGCAAATGCTTGCTAATATTAATACCAGTTTGAGAGGCTGATTTTAGTCTTTGATAAAAAACCCGCTTAAGCGGGTTTTTTTTAGCGCTGGATAACAGGAGTTGAACGACTTGTGCGAGCTTTACGATCCAAAGAGGGCGCTGAAAAATGGCTATCTATTAATTTTTTCGTTAACGGATGCTGTGGGTTAGTAAAAATGTCTTCTGTTTGTCCTTGTTCGACGACTTCCCCAGCTTGCATCACCAGTATGTGATCTGAGAAGTGTTTTACGATCCCCATATGTTGAGAAACATAGATATAGGACAATCCCATTTCCTCTTGAAGCTCGAGCAATAAATTAATCATTTGCGAGCGCATGGACATATCTAAGCCATTAAGTGCCTCATCGGCAACAATAATACAAGGTTGTAAAATTAAAGCTCTGGCAAGAGATATACGCTGTTTTTGTCCTGTTGCGAGCATTTGCGGATAAAAATGAGCATATTCTGGTAAGAGTCCGACCCGTTTTAAGGTTGTGTTGATGCGTTTTTCTCGTTCAAAGGGGGTCATATTCGTATTGCGTTTTAATGGCTCTTCAAGAATGGTGCCGATTTGTAGTCGGGGATTTAATGAGGTTGTTGGATCTTGAAAAATCATGCGAATCAATTTACAGCGCGTTTGATAATTATTTGGCAGCATTGGCTCACCATTGATGAAAACTTCTCCACCAGTGGGAGGCATGACACCGGCCAATAATTTTGCGAGTGTTGATTTCCCCGAACCATTCTCTCCAATTAAGGCTAATGTTTCCCCACATTGTAATTGAAAAGAAACGGGTTTTAGTGCTTCAATGAGACGTTGTTGAAAGAAAAAAGTTCGATATTTATACGTCTTATACAATTGATTTACTTCCAATAGGGCACTCATCGTTTTTCTGTACCTCGTTTAATGTCTTCCATATTTAATGGGTAATGACAGTTAAATTTATGATTCTTTATTTTTTTTGTTTTTGGCACTTCCACACAACGTCGTTGAGCATGGGGGCAGCGAGGTCCTAAACGACATCCTATAGGCAAGTGTTGTAAGGCTGGAATGGCACCCGGCAAGGTATTTAACTTGCTTTTGTGGGGCAGGTTCTGACTGAAGTCAGGTATTGATTGTAACAAGGCATTGGTATAAGGATGATGAGGTGAATCTAATAGGTCTTGGCGATTAGCAGATTCAACCGCTTGCCCACAATACATGACTGTAATACGATCCGCCCATTGGGTGACCGTAGTGAGATCGTGGCTGACCAGTAAAATGGTTGTATTGCTTAATTGATTTAATCGACTAAGTAAACGAAATATTTGGGCTTGAGTAATCGGGTCGAGGTCGTTCGTTGGCTCATCTGCAATTAATAATCTTGGTTGGTTAGCAATAGCCATGGCAATAATGACCTTTTGGCACTCACCATCGGTTAATTGATAAGGGTAGCTTTTCATTATCTTTTTATGATCTTTAATTCCGACTTTATGCAGGAGTGCAATGGCTTGTTTTTTTCGCCATTGAAATCGCTTCCACCAAACATCTTGAAAAGCGGAAGCGGGAATCGCTTCTTCCAATTGTGCGCCGACATATTCCGAAGGATCCAAACACGTGGATGGTTCTTGAAAAATCATGGCAATTTCGCGGCCCATGATTTTTCGTCGTTCTTTAGAGGAAAGAGATAATAGATCAATATTGCCTAATCGCATGCGATCGGCATGAATACGCCAACCAGTTTTGGTGATGCCAGCAATGGTTTTGGCTATTAAACTTTTTCCTGAACCGGACTCACCGACAAGACCTCGGATCTCGCCTTCGTTTAAGGTTAAGCTAACACGATCAACCGCTTTGACTGTTCCATGCGGAGTATCAATTTCAATGGTTAAATTGCGAATATCCAATAATGGCATTAGTCAATTCCTGCATTAAGTGCTTGGCGTAAACCATCACCCAATAAATTAATAGCAAAGATACTGAACATAATGGCTAAGCCGGGCAAGGTCACCGTCCATGGTGCAATATAAATTAACTCTACGGAGTCCCCTAGCATCGATCCCCATTCTGATAAGGGTGCTTGTGCACCTAATCCTAAAAAACCCAGTGCTGAAATATCCAATATTGCAATGGATATTGCCCGTGTGGTTTCAGTGACCCATATCGTTAATATATTGGGAAGAATCGCGTGATATAACAAATTGAAATGGCTAGCACCATCGAGCTGAGCAGCTATTACGTATTCTTTCGTAATCTCTTCATGCACTGCGGTGTAAATGGCGCGAATGAGTTTTGGAATCAAGGCTAAGGAAACGGCTAATAAAATTTGGGCCTCTCCAGGGCCTAAAAAAGCCACCATAATAATGGCTAGTAATAGCGATGGAATGGACAGTGCAGTATCTAAAATGTGGTTGAGTACACTGGATTTTAAACCGTGAGTCATACCAGCGAGTGCGCCAATAATGAATCCGATCAGGCTAGCACCCAGAGCGATCAGTAATGCGTAACCAAAGGTTAACTGACTCCCCATTAAAATACGACTAAGAATATCTCGTCCTAAATCATCAGTACCTAAAAAGAACTCAATGTGTCCTTTTTGATCCCAAGATGGCGGCATTAATAGTTGCCCTACGGTTTGATCTGGGGCATGGGGGGCAATCCAAGGAGCAAGGAGGGTGATAGTGAATAAAGCCAGTACACTCCAAAATCCAAATAATCCCAATGAGTTTTTACGAAAGGCTTGAATTAAACGCTCTCGTTGATTTGGGATTGCGTGCTCTTGATAAGGGTTATTTGATAGCACTGAATTCTTTCCTTACTAATGGATTGATCGCAGCACCGAGTAGATCGGCTGTGATGTTTGCAATAAGGATAAAAGTCGCGACAACCATGACTCCAGCTTGAATAGCTACATAATCTTGTTCTGATATGGCGTTTAATAACCATCGTCCAATACCTGGCCAATTGAATATGGATTCAGTAATCATGGCAAATGTCATCATCGCTGAAAATTGGATGCCTAATTTAGGAATAATCGGCGGTATGGCATTTCTCAGTGTGTGTTTGAGTATGATATGTAACGGTGATAATCCTTTGGTTTGCGCTGCTTTTATGTAGTTTTTATCGATCACATCGCTGATGGATGTGCGAGTTAAACGAATCACTTCGGTTGTGGGCGCAATAGTTAAGACCAATGTTGGTAAAATTAAATGCTTAATGCCGTCCGTTAATGCTTCTAATCGATAAGGCGCATCGGACAATAAAATATCAATTAATCCAATCCCAGTAATGCTTGGAATATCATAGAGTAGGTTATAACGCCCCGAAATTGGCAATACATTCAAATAAAGTGAAAAGAATAAGATAAAGAGTAAAGCGACCCAAAATAATGGTAAGGCGTAGCCAATTAATGAAACGGATAAAATGGCTGTATCAATGAATTTTCCTTTGTGCATTCCTGCTAAGGTGCCAAGTGGGATGCCGATGAGCAATGAAAAACTAAAGGCGAAGAAACACAGTTCCAAAGTTGCAGGAAAAATGTATTGGAGATGGGTCGTCATTGGAATGCCGTACGCATCGACTCCTAAGTTTCCATTGAGTAAATGAGTCAGGTAATGCCACCACCCTGATAAATAAGGTTGTTGTGCCCATACGGTATTGATTTCTAAGCGTAATAGACTATAGCCAATGAACGTGAGTAATAAAAAGGTAATGGCAAACAGATTAAAGCGTCGAATAGTATAAATAAACATACGCGTTACTCATGACGATAAACGTGAGTGAAGGGAGCATTCCCAAATGGATTGAGTGTTAATCCTTGTAAGCTTCGATGATGGATTTGGTACTGCATACCGTGTGCTAACGGAATGATCGGCACTTCATCGTATAGGATTTCTTGGGCTAATTGATAGTAAGTGAGCCGTTGAGCTTGATTCGGCATTCTTAATGCTAATTCTAATAAGTTATCAAAAGGCAAATGACACCAATTGGCAAAATTAAGACCAGCTTGTTTGGCATCACAAGATAATATGGGGCGTAAGAATGAATCTGGGTCGCCATTATCGGCAATCCAACCAGTTAAAATAAGATCAAATTGACTCAGATTTTTTGTCTCGATTGGATCAGAATTCTCATGATGGTAAATTTGAACGTCAATACCAACTGCTCTGAGATTTGATTGAATCAATTCTGCTGTTTTCTTCGGACTCGGATTGTAGGGTCTAGAGTCGAGTGATACCCAAAGGCGCAAAGGTATGCGTTTGGTGATACCCGCTTCTAGCAATAATTGTTGTGCTTTGAGCGGATTAAACACTGAGGCTGTTGATGTATAAGGTGTACTTGCCCACGATGTGGGTGGTAATACACTGTTTGCCGCTTGTCCAGTGCCGTAATAAACAGCATTAAGTAATTTTTCTTGATTGATCGCATAACGAATGGCTTGACGAAGCTGTTTATTTTTTAAATAAGGAGAGTCTTGATTCAACGCCAAAAACGACACATTCATTCCTGTTTGACTCTGAATCTGAAGCTCTGGATGTGTATCCATAATCGGCAGCTGGCTTGCAATTGGAGCTGATAAAACATCACATTCCTTACTGATTAACTTGGCTAATTGTCCAGCACCTCGGTTAGATATGTCGAAAACAATTTGTTCCATTTTAGGTACATCTTGCCAATATTCTTTATGATGTGATAAGCGAATCTCTTCATTTTTAACGAATTTTGTTAGCGAAAATGGCCCCGTTCCTATTGGTAAGTGATCTAAATCAGAGGGACGGCCAGATCGCAATAAAAACTCAGCGTACTCTTGTGAAGTGATAATGGCATAACTGCTGGCAAGGTTTGCTAAAAAGCTATTATCGGGGCGTTGAAGAACAAATTTCACCTGCATCGGAGCGATGGCTTCAATACGATCAATGAGAAGAGGGAAGCCCAAACTTTCAAACCACGGGTATTTTCCACCTGAAATTGCATGATAAGGGTGTGTTTTATCAATGATACGCTGAAAGCTAAACACAACGTCTTTCGCAGAAAGAGGGCGTGTAGGAGCAAAAAGATCATTGCTATAAAAAGACACATTAGTGCGTAAATCAAAAATGTATTCTAAGCCATCAGGACTGATCGTCCACTGTGTCGCCAATTCTGGTAATGGTTTATGCGTAATAGGATCAATGCGTAATAAGCGGTTAAATAATTGTGCTGATAGCGTATCAACCAGCAACCCACCATTGACTAATTGTGGGTTGAATGTGATTGGTGATTCTTGTCCACAATAGATAAAACCCGTTTGGCGGACCGATGACGGGGATTCAATCTCGTAACAACCGACTATGCCAAATAAGGTTAAGCCAGCCAATAATACACGTTGCAGAACGCCCATAATGACCAAAGTGTGTTGATAAGAAAGAAATTAATGTACCATTAACCCGAATATTGACCAAGCCTTTCAAACTGACTTACTCTGCAAAAATTTTAACTATTTATTCGATTGATTTATTTGTTGATGTACTCAATGTCGGATATTTTCTCAGTAATCCACGTACTTGATGGTAGTTGAGGTTGAGTAGTTCCCCTGCTTTTTTTTGATTATAATGACTTTGTAACAAAGCATGTTTAAGCAGTTCTATTTCTTGAGTTTGTTGCCAATCTCGCAGATCAATCGGTAGAGTGGGTAAAGAAGATGGCTGATGATTTTCCATTGTGTTTTGTGGTAATTCGTTTTCCCAGGGGGAAACAAAGGGATCGAAAATAATGGTATGAATTGGATTGTTTTCATCATTATGATGAAACACAGATCGTTCAATGACATTTTTAAGTTCACGGACATTACCTGGCCAAGAGTACGCTTGTAATTGATGTTTTACTTTATGGCTAAATCCGGCAAAGAAATGAAATCCAAGTTCTTGACACATTTTCATCGCATAGTGTTCTGATAATGGCAGTATATCTTCTTGTCGATGGCGTAATGGCGGCAAATGAATGACATCAAATGCCAATCTATCAAGTAAGTCCGCACGAAAAGTGCCCGCTTTGACACTCTCGAGTAATGATTGGTTCGTTGCACAAATTAAACGAACATTGGCTTGATGACGTGTATTTCCTCCAACACGTTCATATTCACCGTATTCGATGACACGTAATAACTTCTCCTGAACCGATAAAGGTGCCGTTCCTAGTTCGTCTAAAAATAATGTGCCTTGTTCTGCTCGCTCAAAGCGTCCTTGGTGGCGTTGTTTTGCCCCTGTAAATGCGCCCGATTCATGACCGAATAATTCTGAGTCAATTAATCCTTCACTTAATGCCGCGCAGTTTAATGTGACTAATGGCGACTCCCAACGAGGGGATAGATAATGAATCCGTTGAGCGATTAACTCTTTGCCTGTGCC
The DNA here is from genome assembly GCA_947039525.1 of uncultured Photobacterium sp. Classification (GTDB taxonomy): domain Bacteria; phylum Pseudomonadota; class Gammaproteobacteria; order Enterobacterales; family Vibrionaceae; genus Photobacterium. The sequence goes on from CAMQZF010000040.1 coordinate 8,968, forward strand.
TCGTTCACCAATCAATAAAACAGGACGGTTCACCGTTGCGATACGAGAGGCATGATCGAGGGTTGTAAGAAAAGTGTCTGATTCTCCAATAATATTGTCTAAATTTATCATGGTTAACTTTACCTTTTAATGGTTATATTTTTACCAGATTATTAGTCAATAAAATTGTTGTCAACTTAACGTATTGAAAATTAAGAAATAAAAAGTTGGCACATAAGTTGATTAATAATAAGTGTTCGTATGATTTTGAATTAAAAATCATACGGTTATAGATTGTCATTAAGGAGTGTCATTATGGGTATTTTTTCTCGTTTTACTGATATTGTGAATGCGAACGTCAACGCTTTGTTGGATAAGGCTGAAGATCCTCAAAAAATGATTCGTTTAATCATTCAAGAAATGGAAGACACGCTAGTAGAGGTACGTACATCTTCTGCACGCAGTTTGGCGGATAAGAAGCAATTGCAACGCCGTGTTCAAAACTTGCAAGCACAAATGGATGAGTGGCAACAAAAAGCGAGCTTAGCCATTCAAAAAGGACGCGAGGATTTAGCGCGTGCTGCATTATTGGAAAAACAAAAAATCAGTAAATTGTTGGCAACGCTTGATGAAGAATATCGTTTAGTTGAAGAAAGCATTGAAAAGCTAACAAGTGATGTACGTGAACTTGAAAATAAATTGCAAGAAACTCGTGCTCGTCAACAAGCTTTGATCATGCGTCAGAAAAATGCCGGAAATCGTCGTGATGTTCGCCGTCAATTGGATACCAGTAAAATTGATGAGGCTTTGTCTAAATTTGAACAATATGAGCGTCGTATTGATGAAATGGAAGCGGATGTGGATAGCTATCAATTGGGACGTGGCAAAAGCTTAGAGAATGAATTTGCCGATTTGCAAGCGCAAGACGAAATTGAAAAAGAATTGGCGCGTTTGCGTGATACCATGAAAGACAAAGAATAACTGTCTCCTGCACGAAGAAGGAAAGCATTATGTCAATGGGATACATTATTGGTCCACTCATCGTATTTTTGATTTTTGTCGCACCCGTTTGGTTATTGTTACATTATCGAAATAAGCGTCAAGTAGCGCGCGGACTTTCGGTGGAGGAGCAACAAAAATTGCAATCGCTGATGCTTCGTGCAGAGCAAATGCAATCGCGAATTCAAACGCTAGAGCGCATTTTGGATGTGGAGTCGCCACAATGGAGGCAACATAATGAGTAAATGTTTGTATCGTGACCCTAAAAAAGGAAAGCTCGGGGGTGTGTGTGCAGGTTTGGCAGCGTATTTCGGTGTTGAAATTTGGATTTTGCGCGTATTAACGGTAATTGCATTTTTTATTGGTGGTAGCTTTGTTGTGGTGTTGATGTATTTGGCAGGTTGGTTATTGCTGGATAAAAAACCCGAAGATTATGTGTTGGATCCAGAAGCTCGATCTCAACGTGGATTTAACCAAAATGATACTATTATTAACAAAGGTCAACGTCGCCCGGTGAGTGAATCCTTAAGGGAGACTGAGCAGGCTTTTTCCGAGATGGAATCTCGTGTGAAAAAAATGGAAGCCTACGTTACTTCTTCTGCCTTTGATGTTGCGAGAAAATTTCGTCAATTATAAGATTTTTGTTCGATAAAAAAGCAGGGCATTCCCTGCTTTTTTTTGTTATTTATTGTATAAATAAAACATTGTTCAAATATGGAAGGCGTCATGAGTGTGATTGGGAATAGCTTTAATAAATTGGTAAATCGCAGTATGGACCGTCATGTTCGTTTGGCCGTCACTGGATTATCGAGAGCGGGTAAAACGGCCTTTATTACCTCGTTGGTAAATCAGTTATTGCACGTTAATACGAATGCGCGTTTGCCCTTGTTTTCTCCTGCACGAGAAGGCTATGTATTAGGCGCTAAACGTATTCCTCATGATGATATGCACGTTCCTAAATTTGCTTATGATGATGCTATGAACGCTTTACTTTCTACGCCGCCGGATTGGCCGCGTCCGACACGTGATGTTTCTCAAACGCGATTGGCTTTACGTTATCAACCGCAAAAAGGGCCAATGAAGTTATTGCAAGAAACCGCCACGCTTTATTTGGATATTATTGATTATCCAGGGGAGTGGTTGCTGGATTTGCCCTTACTCGACTTAGATTATGCTACGTGGTCAAGGCAGCAAGCTCGATTGCTTATAGGACGACGTCGAGAGTTAGCTCAAGATTGGTTGGCGGCTTGTGACGGATTTGATCCTTTTGCGCCTGTTGATGAAAGCCAGTTAGCTCATATTTCGACAATATTTACCGACTATTTGTACCAGTGTAAAAAAGAAGGTGGCTTGCATTGGGTGCAGCCGGGGCGGTTTGTGTTGCCAGGAGAATTGGCAGGAGCGCCTGTCTTGCAATTTTTTCCTATGATGAATTTGAATGATTACACGGATGAGCAATTAGCTGCACCTTCCAAAGACAGTCAGTATGGCATGTTAAAACGTCGTTATGAGTATTATCAGCAGCATGTGGTAAAAGCGTTTTATCGAAATCACTTCTCTAAATTTGATCGACAAATCGTGCTGGTGGATTGTTTACAACCCTTAAATGCAGGTCCTGAGTCTTTTAATGATATGCGTCAGGCGTTGGATCAGTTGATGCAAAGTTTTAAATATGGTCGTAGTTCATTATTGCGCCGTATTTTTTCACCCCGTATTGATAAAGTACTGTTTGCGGCAACGAAAGCCGATCATGTTACATCTGAACAACATCCTAATTTGGTGTCATTATTACAACAGATGATAAATGAGGCGTGGCAAACGGCATCATTTGAAGGAATTAAGATGGACTGCATCAGTTTATCATCCATTCAAGCGACAAAATCGGGGTTTGTGACTCATCAAGGAGTGGAAATGCCAGCTTTACGAGGAATTAGAGATGATGGTATCTCACAGACATTATTCCCTGGAGAAGTTCCTCGTCGACTCCCGAAAGCGACTTTTTGGGAGGGTGAACATTCTGGTTTTGATTTTGTTAATTTTCGACCTTTGGAGATTTCTAGCGATGACGCATTACCGCACATTCGTATGGATAAGGCATTGGATTATTTGTTAGGAGATAAACTTCGATGAGTCATGATTATAAACAGAAGTTGATATTTGATGAGCCTGAAGAATCCTCATCAGAGGATCAGGAGCGTTTTAATCGTCAGCAGCATTTTGATGAGCAATTACGATTCATTGTTGAAGATACCTATGAGTCGAATGATATCGAAGAAGAGTTAGCGCATGTTTTAGATCCAACTCAGTCACGTCAAGGATATCGTTGGCTGAAATTTTTATTCGTTGCCTTTCTTGCGATGTTGATTTGGCAAACGGTTGAATATGTTGTTGTTGCTTACCATCAAAGGGATTGGTTATCGTTAGGTTGGAGTGCCATCATTTCATTGATTGCGTTATTTGGTTTGAGTGCATTAGGCAAAGAATGGCTGACGTTAAAGCGTTTAAAACGTCGTCAAACAGAGCGAGAGCAAGCGGAACTGTTGTTATCCTCTAATAGTATTGGTGAAGCAAAACCATTTTGTATTCAATTGGCAAGCCAAAATGTTTTAGTCAAACATCATGATGGTTATGAGCGTTGGATGCATTCATTATCAGAAACTCACAGTGATCAAGAAGTGCTTGAGTTATATGATGCAATGGTCATGAGCCAACAGGATCAATTGGCGCGACGTCTGGTGGCTAAGTATTCACGTGAAGCGGCTATCATGGTGTCGGTCAGTTCATTAGCGGTCGCGGATGTGTTGTTGGTCGCGTGGCGTAATTTGCGTTTAATTGATCAAATTGCACGAGTCTACGGGGTTGAGTTAGGGTATTGGTCACGCATTAAATTGTTGAAATTGGTTTTATTTAATATGGCAGTAACGGGTGCGACAGAAGTTATCACTGATGCTGGTGTTGATTTTTTATCCATGGATTTAGCAGGGCGAGTGTCTACACGTATTGCTCAAGGGGTAGGGGTTGGTTTATTAACTGGGCGTTTAGGCTTAAAAGCGATTACTTTAATGCGTCCATTGCCTTGGTTACCAGGAAAACAACCGAAGCTATCGGAAATTCGTCGGGATTTATTACTGCAATTTACACGTAAAGAAAAACAGTCGAACCGAATGAAAACGAAGTCTTCTCAACCGTCTTCATTGTAAGAAATAACAAAGGTGTAATGATGCTGTATAAAGTAAGGAGATAGGCAATGTTAGCGTTTTCTCTTGTCGATGGTGTCATGGTTCGATTTTTAACGTATGACGATGTGAATCGAATTACGGAGTATTATCAAAAGAATCGAATCTTTTTGCAGGAATGGGAGCCGATTCGTGGCGAGAGTTTTTTTGAATATGAAGGATGGTCACGCCGTTTATCTCAATTATCTCAATTGCATAAGCATCATTTGGCTTATTACTTTGTCATGGTCGATACGAACAAAGATGTCATTTGTGGGGTGTTGAATTTAAGTAACTTAATTCAATATCCTTTTTACGCTTGTCAATTAGGCTATTCCATTGATGAGGATTATCAAGGGCAAGGATTAATGTCTTTGGCTGTAAAATCGGTTGTTCAATGGTTGTTTGAGTATCGAGGTTATCATCGAGTTATTGCCGGTTATATGCCAAAGAATAAGCGCAGTGAGCGTGTCTTAAATAAATGTGGCTTTGAGCGAGAGGGATTAGCCAAATCGTATTTATTAATTAATGGATGTTGGGAGGACCACATACTCATGGCGAACATTAATCAAGATTGGATTGCTCCTGATGCATCAGAGTAATTGTTGATGTTTCTATTTTGTTTATAACTTCTGCATTGGTATTTATCTTCTTTTTTAGTATACCATTTCTTGCTCTCCTTATTTTGAATAAAACACGAACAACTCTGACTAATCGTGATGAACTGTGGGATAATTTCATCTTGTTCGTTTAAATGTGCATATGAAATGGATTGGTCTGTTTTTTTTGGTTGTTTGGGTGTTCTCTTTTTAGGGTGTTTTGTACAAGGAGCCGTTGGGTTTGGAATGGGGGTTGTCGCAGGTCCCTTAATTTTACTGCTTGAACCACAACTTATGCCCAGCGTCATTGTCTTTATTGGCACCTGTTTATCTTTTATTATAATGTTTCAATATCGAGATTCTTTGTCACTACGAGAGTTGTTTTTTGCTTTTTTAGGACGTATTCCAGGAACCTTTGCCGCCGGTTATTTATTATTCATTATCTCTAAATCACAGTTGTCCTTATTATTGGGTGTGAGTGTGCTAATTGTCGTATTATTAAGTGTGACGTCTCTAAAATTAAAACCAACTCGACTTTCTTTATTTATTGGTGGTTTTATATCTGGAGTGATGGGCACAGCAACCGGTATTGGTGGTCCTCCAGTGGCGCTGTTATTACAGAATGAGCAACCAGAACGATTACGTGCAAACTTAGCGGGTTATTTTGCGATTACTGGGCTGTTATCTTTAGTTATTTTGCACTTTTCAGGTTATTTTTCTTACTCACAATTCAAATACAGTTTGTTGATGTTACCTGCACCATTTTTGGCAACGTACTTAGCATTTAAAGTACGGCATCGTATTCGTGCAGAAGTGGTACGTTATGCGGTTTTAGTTTTGTGTTCGTTATCCGCAATAACAGCGTTATATCAAGGTTTACATTAAATTATGAGTATGTGAATAAAGCCAAGATCTTCTTTTTCTTTTTTCTTGGATACCATTGGTTTTTATTTTAGTTCTGATAAATACAGTTTGTGAAAGGGCATGAGTCGACAGTGATCAACTCATGCCTTTTTGGCTTTATTTTTGTTGTTTGGAAAGTGTTTGTTGTTGCTTATATTGATAATGTTCTGTTTTGACTAATTCGACGATGGCGTTAGGTTTTTCTAAATTAGTAATAAAGGCATTTTGTTGGCTGTCTGATTTAGCTAAGCGATAATGAATAGGAAATGACACATTATTTTGCCCTTTTAAATTCAGATTTAAATCAGCAAGACAGGTTTGTGTTCCTGTATTATTGTTAATATTGGTTGTTTGTATATTGGTCAACTGATAATCAAAAATATCATTGGCTTGTGGACCAATAGCATCTTGGGCTAAAGATTTGACAATTTTTAAGACACTCGATGTGGCGCTAGTTTCGCCACACGTTGGAGGTTGTTGGCTACAGCCCGCCAATAATGCGCTAAAAATAAGGATAAGTGCTGTATTTCGTTTAAACACAATGAATTCCAATGTAATGAAAACTCGTAATTATACTGTTTATTCTTACTATTGTGTGATTGATGCTAACTTTTTAAATATCCGTTTTTGATATGACTTTTTATTGGTGAGTTTTATTGCTCTCGTACTGATGTAATTAGGGTTATGTATCCAATTCGTTTTTACCCATAAAACTCTCGTTCAATAAAAGTGC
>CAMQZF010000041.1 GCA_947039525.1 uncultured Photobacterium sp.
AGTTATCTTTGCTCAAAAGATGATGATCGAGAAGTGTAACCGCGCTCGTAAAGTTGTTATCACTGCAACTCAAATGCTTGATTCAATGATTAAGAACCCACGTCCAACTCGCGCAGAAGCGGGCGACGTTGCTAACGCAATCATCGATGGTACTGATGCAGTTATGCTTTCTGGTGAATCAGCAAAGGGTAAATACCCTCTAGAAGCTGTTAGCATCATGGCGCAAATCTGTGGTCGTACTGATTCAGTATTGAAGCCTGAATTGGGTGCTCGTTTAGATAGCCCACGTCTACGTATCACTGAAGCTGTATGTAAAGGTGCTGTTGATACTGCTGAGAAATTGAATGCTCCGTTGATCATCGTAGCAACTGAAGCTGGTAAATCTGCACGTTCAGTACGTAAGTACTTCCCAACGGCAAATATCCTAGCTGTAACAACAAACACTAAGACTGCAGCGCAACTTTGCTTGTCTAAAGGTGTAACACCTATCGTTGTTGATTCTTTAGCAAACACTGATGCTTTCTACCTACGTGGTAAAGAACTTGCTCTAGAAAGCGGTTTAGCTGCAAAAGGTGACATCGTTGTTATGGTTTCTGGTGCGTTGGTTCAATCTGGCACAACAAACACAGCATCTGTACACGTTTTATAATTAATATTTATCTTTATAAAAATTAATTCTGTTAATAAAATGAGAGCATAAGCTCTCATTTTTTTTGCCTATTTATGAATAAAAATCTCAAAAATTATCACACTTTATACGATTCTTAGTCGCCTATCTCACAACCAAACCGTATAATCCCTCCAGATGATCATTCGTATTTCAAATATAAAACGAATAAACAACAAAAATAATATTATTTTTTATAAATGAGGGATTTTGTGTCTAGTCCGACTATTGCTAATGCCGTTATGGAGCATATTCGACAAGACATTTTACTGGGTGTATTAGAGCCTGGCAAAAAACTTGTCGTTGCCGATTTAAAAAACCGTTACCAAGTTGGTGCCTCTCCCATTCGAGAAGCTTTGGTTCAACTTTCTTGGAAAAAATACGTGATGTTTACCCCCCAGAAAGGATGTTGGGTGGCACCTGTCTCATTGGCAGAATTAGATGACCTATTTGAAACCAGTCGTGTTCTTTCTCATGTTCTATTACAAAGAGCCATCGAAAATGGTAATGAAGCATGGGAATTAGGTATTTTAACAAGCTATCACAAAGTTAGTCGTTTAGATCCTGCTGATCCGAATATTGATTTGGCTGAATGGGAAATACGCCATCGTGAATTCCATCTCGCACTATTGGCTGGTTGTGAATCCCCAATCATGCTTGATATTTACTACGATATTTATGAGCAAATAGAACGCTATCGCCACATTTGGATCAGTCAAGCACGACAATATCAACAACGCTACCATGATAATGGTGAACATAAAGCACTGATGCAGACTGTGCTTGATCGCAATATCACCTTATCTCAACAGTTATTAACAGAGCATTTCCAACGTGCTCGAGACATGATTAAAACCTTTTTGTAATCATCATCCTGATGAAAAAACCCACATAATGTGGGTTTTTAGATACAAGAAACACTTCAACGATCTCTTATACTTTCAAAGCTCGCTCACCACGATGTACTCCAACAACACCACTTCTAGCCACTTCAATAATGTCTGTGGTTTCTTTTACCGCATCAATAAACGCATCTAATTTATCAACCGTTCCAGAAAGCTGAATCGTATAAATTTGGCTGTTAATATCAACAATCTGACCACGAAAAATATCCGATAATCGTTTTACCTCTGCGCGAGCAAAGCCTGTCGCTTTAACCTTAATCAGCATCAATTCACGCTCAACATATTCAGCATCAGTAATATTGCTGACCTTTAAAATATCGATCAATTTATGCAGTTGCTTTTCAATTTGCTCTAAATCCCCTTCACGCTCGACATGCGTTGTAATATTCAAACGCGATAAGGTTTTATCTTCTGTTGGGGCAACGGTAAGTGATTCAATGTTATATCCACGTTGTGAAAATAACCCAACCACTCGAGACAGTGCTCCCGCTTCATTTTCTAATAATACTGATAGGATTCTGCGCATTAAGTTCTCTCCGTTTTACTTAACCACATTTCATTCATTCCACCGCCACGTACTAACATTGGATAAACATGCTCGGTTTCATCAACACTGATATCAACAAAAACCAATTTATCTTTCATGGCTAATGCGCGTGATAATTCAGAGTCCAATTTTTTCGGATCAGAAATACGAACACCAACGTGACCATATGCCTCTGCAATCGCGGCAAAATCTGGTACAGAATCCATATAAGAATGAGAGTGGCGACCTTGATAAATCATGTCTTGCCATTGTTTGACCATACCAAGAAAACGATTATTCAAATTAATGATTTTTACTGGAATATCGTACTGTAATGCAGTCGATAATTCTTGAATGTTCATTTGGATACTGCCATCACCAGTAATACAAATGACTTCAGCATCAGGTAAAGCGAATTTCACCCCCATCGCGGCTGGCAAACCAAAACCCATCGTGCCTAAACCACCGGAATTAATCCAACGTCTTGGCTTATCAAAAGGATAATATAAAGCTGCAAACATTTGATGCTGACCAACATCGGAACTCACATAGGCTTCGCCTTGTGTTAATCGATACACAGATTCAATGACCTGTTGCGGCTTAATACGTTCAGATTCTGTATCGTATTTTAAACATTCGCGATCACGCCACGTATGAATATCATCCCACCATGCGGTTAACGACGGAGTATCATCATCTGAAGTTGTCCTTAATTCCTCTAGCATGACTGTTAATATCGTATCAGCCGAACCGACAATAGGAATATCCGCATTCACAATTTTGGAAATTGATGATGGATCGATATCAATATGCATGATGGTTGCATCTGGGCAATATTTTTCTAAATTATTAGTCGTACGATCATCAAAACGTACGCCAATACCAAAAATTAAATCGGCATTATGCATCACCATATTCGCTTCATACGTACCATGCATGCCTAACATACCGACAGCATGTTTATGTGTTGCAGGAAATGCGCCCAAGCCCATTAACGTACTAACAACCGGAATATTCAAAGATTCTGACAAGGCCAACAATTGTTCGCTACAATTTGCCATAATCGCCCCGCCACCGACATACAGCACAGGTTTTTTTGCCGATAACAAGGCTTTTACACCTCGTTTAATTTGCCCTTTATGCCCTTGCAATGTGGGATTATAAGAGCGTAATTGAATATCATCGGGATATTGATAAGGATAAGCTTCTGCGGGATTTAACATGTCTTTCGGGATATCAACCACAACAGGGCCCGGACGACCACTGGCAGCAATATAAAACGCTTTTTTAATAATCATTGGAATGTCTTTCGGATTTTTGATGAGAAAACTGTGCTTCACTACAGGACGCGAAATACCGACCATATCGCACTCTTGAAAGGCATCATTCCCAATCAAATTACTCATTACTTGCCCTGAAAGCACCACCAGTGGAATCGAATCCATATAAGCGGTCGCAATACCAGTAATCGCATTGGTAGCGCCAGGTCCAGATGTCACTAAAACAACGCCGACTTCACCGGTGGCACGCGCATAGCCATCTGCCATATGTACCGCGGCTTGTTCGTGACGCACAAGCACATGCTCAATATCGCTTTTTTCATGCAATGCGTCATAAATATCAAGAACCGACCCACCAGGATAACCAAAGATGTGCTTAACTCCCTGATCAATCATGGAGCGCACAATCATATCAGCGCCAGACAACATTTCCATATTTTGCCTCCAGTTGTTTCCCTTAACTCTTATGATAAGAGTTGGTATTAGGGCTTATTTTTAGCCTAAAAATACATTCCTTAACTTGTTAATTCTCATTCGTTACAAATCAACAAATAACATACAGAATTAACAACTTTAACTTTTTTGCATTACTCAAGTCTATTTTATTTCCTTAAAAGGATCGCAATAAGTTAGAGAAATAATAAAGACACCAATAAAAAAGGAGCCATCAGGCTCCTTTTTATGATTAACGTAATAATTCGTCGTTAAGAATGTTTATGACTGTCTTGATACATGCGCTCAATTTCTTGATGATAACGATCTTGAATCACTTTACGACGCAATTTTTGTGTTGGTGTTAATTCACCGTTATCCATCGAGAAAGCGTGTGGTAATAATGTGAATTTTTTCACCTGTTCAAAACGAGCTAAGTCTTTTTGAAGCTCACAAACCCGCTTTTCAATAAGCTCAAGAATTTCATGATTTTTCAATAAATCTAATCGATCTTGATACTTAATATTCAGCTCTTTCGCCTTCATTTCCAAACTTTCAAAACTTGGAACGATTAAAGCAGAAACAAATTTACGAGCATCTGCAATCACGGCAATTTGTTCGATAAAGCGGTCTTTACCTATTTTTCCTTCAATCACCTGTGGTGCAATATATTTACCACCAGAGGTCTTCATCAACTCTTTAATACGATCAGTAATAAACAAATTGTTATGTTCATCAAAATGACCGGCATCACCTGTTTTTAAGAATCCATCTTCGGTAAAAGTTTCTGCTGTTTCCACCGGCATTTTATAATAACCGCGCATGACCATAGGACCACGCACCAGGATTTCATTATTCTCGCCAATTTTTACTTCGGCGTTTGGCATTGGCATACCGATGGAATCAGGTTCAAACCACTTATCATCCCAACAAGAGATGGTCGCGGTTGTTTCTGTCATTCCGTAGCCTAATTTTACGTTTATACCAATAGCATGGAAAAACCGTCCAATACACGGATCTAACTTTGCACCACCACAAGGCATAAATTTGATGTTTTCACCAAAGATATTCCGTAATTTCGATAAGACGGTTTTATTTGCCCAATCATAACGTTTTTGTAGCCACCAAGATGGCGTTTGACGCTTATCATGGCAAGCTGCCATACGAGCACCAATGTTAATCGCCCATGAGAATACTAAACGACGTTGCAAAGGCGAGTGAGCAACTCGATCTTGAATGGCTGAATAAATTTTCTCATAAACACGTGGTACAGCAGACATAACATTTGGTTGAACTTCCATTAATGCCTGACGCAATAAATTCGTATCTTGTAAATAACAATTCACACCACCACAGTGAAGCACATAAAATGTCCAAGCACGTTCAAACACATGCGATAGTGGTAAGAAACATAACGACACATCGCCTTCTTCTAGCGACAGTTGTTGATCATGCCCTTTAATTTGAGAAGCAAAATTGGCGTAATCCAACATAACACCTTTAGGTGTTCCCGTTGTACCAGAGGTATAAATCAGTGTCAGCAAATCACTCATATCAGTATGAGTAACACGCTGGTTTAATTCTTCTTCGTAGGTGGCATCGGCTAAAGCAATGAAGTCTGAGTACGATAAAACTCGCTCAGATGCCGTAATATTAATCTCATCCGATAGAGCCACCACGTACTCTAGCTTTGGGCATTGTTCAAACAAGTTAATTGCAATATCGTGTTGCGCTTGTTCGCCCACAAATAAAATACGAATATCGGCATTATTTATAATATAAGCACTTTGATCGGCGGTGTTTGTTGGGTAAATCGGCACCGTCACACATCGATTGTATAATGTTGCCATATCAGCAAAAGTCCAACGTGGCATGTTATTAGAGAAAATGCCTATTTTATCTTGAACTTGCATGCCTTTTGATAACATGGCTAATGCTAAATGACGCACTTGTTCACCAAATTCAGTCCAGCTAATGTCTTGCCATTGACCGTCAATTTGATGACGAAGAGCAACGCGATCGTTTAAACGCCGAATTTGCTCACGGATTCGAGTAACAATATGTAATGCGTGATGAGTCATAAGTCATTCCATTATTTTGGCTTACATTTGTACGCCTAATTTTATATTGAGTTTATCCTCGATAAAAAAAAACACAATATGACTTAGTGATTAAATATGCATAATAAAATCGTGATCTCAGATCTTCTTATTGACAACACAAATTAACAACTAAATTACAACAAAACCACAACATACAAAAAGCTTGTCCTAAAAAACACCTTCGCACAAAAATAAAAAAGCCAGCAAATGCTGGCTCTTTTTCAATCTGATTGATGGTTACGGATTACCACAAATCACCAATAATTGATCACGCATCCATACATGACCTTTATCTTTTTGCGATGATTCATGCCAGCTTAAATAACCACTCACTTTTGCGCCTTTGCATGGCAATGTGAAAACATTTAATTTTAAGCTTTCAGCAACGCTTTCTGCCAACCAACGAGGCGCAACAGCAATTAACTCAGACTGAGCAACCACATATAAAATATTGCTCAGACTTGAACCAAAATAAGCTTCATGGCAGGCATTATTTTCCATATAAACATCATCCGAAAATCCTTTTACACCATGAATCGATTTTAGCATGGCATGTTTTTCTGAACGAAATTCTTCCAAAGAAATGCCGTTTATTATGCGAGGGTGATTATGAGCGGTAACCACAACCAATTCATCCTGAAATAGTTCTGTACTGCAAAATCCTGACTCTTCAAAACGAGCATAATCAATCACAAAATCAACTTCTTGATAACGCATTTTCTGAGCCAAATCTGCGGTCGATTCCGCCGTCATATGCAAATGTAAAGAAGGCGCTTGCGCGGTAACCTCATTTAAAATTCGAGGGGCAAAACGCATATCAGAAGGACTGCATACCGCAAGTTTAAAATGACGTGTTGATGTTTCAGGAATAAAGAAAGAGGCCGGCAATTCGTTTTTAACCAATTGCAAAGCTTGACGTACAGGCCCAAAGAGTTGTTTGGCTCTCTGTGTTGGCTGTATGCCACGACCATGGCGAATAAAAAGCTCATCATTGAACATAACTTTTAAACGCGCAACCGCATTACTCACCGCCGGTTGAGACATACCTAGATTATGGGCCGCTCTCGTAATATTTTGCTCTTGCATCACAGCATCGAATACCGTTAGCAAATTCAAATCCACACCACGTAAATTGGATTCCATTTTGTAATTATTTGCAGGGTAAAGAGAAGAACCGCTACATGTCATATTCAGCCTCTAATTTTGAATAATACGAGCGGTCATTACCCCGCCCAGTGATCAAACGTCACTGCCTGATCCGTGTTTAAGTACCAACACAGTATTATGCAAACTTATAAATGAAACCAATATCTTAAGCGGCACAAATGTAAGAAGATATGTATTAAAACATTCATATAATCAATCAATAACCACCATCAAAAAAAGATCCATAAGCACAATTCAATATAATCTTTTTTCTTATGTCTTTTTGTTTATCACTTACCTCAGTGAAGACAAAAAAGAGAAAGTACAATCTGACTTCGGCACCAAGTTATTTTGAATCATCGTTTCCATTACCCATTCAGGAAATTGTACTTTTTTCCATAAATCTTCTGCTAAATCATATGGATTATCCCATTCTCCTCGAAGAATCCACTGAGCTGTTTCCATCGCAACATCAGGAAAAATAATCTGACCAAAATTAGGACTCTTTAACCAAGAGCGAATTTTAGTGGGATCCAAAGATGTCATCGAATGCGCCATTCCCATCATCATTAAAGTCGCTAAATTACTCTGTTGCTCAAACTGCCCAGCCAAAGGTTTCAGTAACATTTTTTTACCACAACTCATCGCTTCAGATGGCAATTCAAACCCTGCACTGGCAATCACACCAGAACATTGATGCAAATCTTGTTGAAATTGAGCACGATTAGGAGAAATAAGGCGAATATTTTCATATTCTTTATTGCGAATCACATCAGGGTGATAACAATAAAATGTGGACTGAGTAAAACGCGACAATAAATCCAAAATGTCAGTTAAAGATTCAAACGGCAAATACACCAAAATCTGTTCTTTGTGCGCGATGTCTGGTGATCGCACTTTTGGAATAATTGGCGGTAAAATAGGCTGTCCAAAATGAAACCAATGCAAACCAATGTGGTAGTTTGCGGGTGCAAAATAACGTAATAACATCTGATCCAATAAAGATTCACCTTGCTTAGGAATATCATGTAATAAAGCAGCTTGATGACTCAATCCTAAACACGGTACCTTTTGACGGTGAGCAGCCCATGCAGTGATCGGTTCAAAGTCATTTAAAACCAAATCGTATTGCTTCAAATCACATTGACGAATATCTTTCCACGCCTCTTTTAATCCAGCATTTTGAATGGTTTTTCTTAATTGAATCGCCCCCTTTTCTGAAACAAAGCTCACCCCCCTTGCTGTTTGATAATCGCCAAAGCATGCCATGTCAAAATACGCTTCGGGTTTTCTTCCCGAAAAGAAGAAATCAACGTCTACGGATAACGAGCTAAAAGCTCGTGCCATTTCTCTTGCTCGGGAAATATGCCCATTTCCTGTGCCCTGAATGCCATAAAGAATTTTCATAACAGCCACCACACGAAAGAGAAACACCCATAGCCCAACATAAAGCCAGCTAAAATATCCGTTAAATAATGCACGCCCAACAAAATTCGAGATAAACCAATGCATGTAGCCCATAAACACACAAACCAAGAGACGTCAGGATAAAAGGCAGAAATTAAACATGCCATGATCACCGCTGCCGCCGTGTGTCCAGAAGGTAAGCTGTATCGATCGGAGGGTGTAATAAAGGAAGGAACCTCAAAAGGACGAGCACGTTTTAATCCATTTTTTACGCACCAATAAATGGGAAGTTCTAATAAAAAAGCACTCAAACCCAGAGATAGGATCATGGGTGCATTATCACGATCCAAAAACCACACTAGAATCGCAAATAAAGCGTATAAATGCCCATCTCCGGTATGTGAGACTGACTTACTGACTTGTGCAACATTATGATTAAAACGATGACATAAGCACATTTGTGAAAATGCGATGTCCAAACGTTGAATAGGGACAAAAATACTGAGATTCATGCTTTCACCTATGATCTGATGATGGAAAAGGAACCTCAGAGTACGAAGTGCTTATGACAAGTCAGTGACGCTATGACGGACAATCAATGACAACCTTTACGATCACGTATCATGTCGATGAACTCGCCCAAAATCACTTAAAATTGCATAAGCGGAAGGAATCACGAACAAGACCAGTAAGGTTGATGTAAATACACCAAAAACAATGGCAATTACCAATGGCTGTAAGACTTGTGCTTGCAAACTGGTTTCAAGCAATAACGGCAACAATCCCGCCGCCGTGGTTATAGAAGTTAAAAACACCGCTCGGAATCGTACTAACCCCGCACTCACGACCGCTAAATGTAAGTGTTCCCCTTCTTCAAAATGGCGACGAATGGACTGCACCAATAAAATAGAGTCATTAACAACAACGCCTGATAACGACACAAATCCCATTAAACTTGGCATACTTAACGCAAATCCAAGCAACCAATGCCCCCAAATCACACCAATAAATGCCAAGGGAATCGCCAATAACACCACAATAGGTTCGACATAACTGCGAAACTGGTAGCTTAAAATGACAAAGATCCCAAAAAGACCGATCGCAAATCCCGTCCCCATCGAGGATCCCGTTTTCGCACTGTCTTTTGCCGCACCGTCCATACCAAATCGTAAATTCGGGTATTTCTCTTTTAATGCGGGCTTTATGCTCTGATTGAATTGCGACCAAATATCGCCACTGGTGATTTTTTTGGCGTCCAAATCCGCAAAAACAGACAACGTTCGTTGTCCAGACTTTCGCTGAATACGTACATACTCTCTCTGTGATTCAAAATGAACCAGAGTCGCTAATGGAATTTGAGTGCCATCTGGTAGCACAATCGGAAAACGTCGTAATACCGAAAGATCAGATTGATCCTCTTTCGCTAACATCACCACAATATCGACACTTTGTAATCCTTGCTGAGTCGTACCGGCGTTTGCTCCATAATACGCCGCACGCAATTGCGATGTGATCATCTGACTGGTCACGCCCAATGCATGTGCTCGCTCATCTAAACGTAAAACTTGCTCTGGTTTTCCCAATCGCATGTCATCCAACACGCCTGACACACCATGAAATCCTTTTAAGAAAGATTGAATCTCAATGGAAGCGGCTTTCAAGATATCTAAGTCGTCATGTTGAATTTGAATCTTAATGTCTGCGCCACCTGGTCCCATAAAGGGCTGCTTAAAGACAATCGCAATCGGTTCTGAAAGCAATCCAACTTCTTGCTCCCACCGAGATAAAAAAACATTAATATCCATATCTCGTGTTTTGGATCCAAGCAAATCCAAGCGAACCGTCGCAATATGTTGACCTGATTCTTTAACATCCCCATTCACGCCATAAAGTTCGGTCATATGAACGACTAATTCTTTCTGGCTATGATGTTGCTCTTTCCATTGATGATTAATGGCTAACGCCGCCGTTTTAACCTTCTCGACTATCGTTTTCATTTGAGTTTGTGTGGAACCTGGTGGCAGTAAAATTCGCGCTTCAGCCACATCGCCATCCAATTCAGGGAAGCTGACAAATTTAAGCCCACCACTGATGATCATCGCAAAAGATAAGCACAGTAATAAAAACGTTCCACTTACCACACCATAACGATGTTTGACCGACCAACGAATAGCTCGTTGTAAGCTGCCTTGACGCACACGTTCAAAAGCACGCAAAAACTCACGTTTAATTCGCCAAGTGGATTGAGATTTGTTTTGAGCTTTCGCCAAAGAATGGCGTAAATGAAAAGGTAAAATTAAAAAAGCTTCAAACAAACTGATCGTTAAAACCAGAATCAAAACTTGTGGAATAACCCGCAGTACCGCCCCCATTTCACCCTTTAAGAAAATCAAGCTACCAAAAATGCATAATGTGGTGAGATAAGAAGACAACACCCCAGGAAAAACAGATTTGACTCCTTTTACAACCGCATCATCAATGGATTCACCTTGATCTATCCGATGGGCAATCGATTCTGCAATCACAATCGCGTCATCCATCATGATCCCGATTGCCATTAATAAAGC
The DNA here is from genome assembly GCA_947039525.1 of uncultured Photobacterium sp. GTDB lineage: Bacteria > Pseudomonadota > Gammaproteobacteria > Enterobacterales > Vibrionaceae > Photobacterium. The sequence goes on from CAMQZF010000041.1 coordinate 11,033, forward strand.
CACCAACGACATAATATTAATGGAAAGCCCTAATTGCGCCATCAGAAATAAACTGCCGAAAAACGCAACAGGCAAACCCGCCGCGATCCAAAAAGAATAGCGAAAGGAAAAGAATAACCACATGACTAAAAAAACCAATAACACCCCCTGCCAACCATTTTTCACCATCATGGTTAATCGATCCCATAAAATCGAAGACAGGTCATTGGTTAACGTTAAGGTAACGTCTTGAGGGGCAGTAGCATTGATGCTTTTCACAAAGTCTGTCACTGAATCCTTAGTTTTTAAGGCATCGTCGGCTTTATTTTTGCTGATTTTCAACATCGCTGCTGGAGAACCATCAAATTGAATCGCTTGATCGCGATGATCAAAGTCTTCAGATAAGGTCGCGATGTCTTTTAAGCGAACCATTGCCCCATTCGGCTGAGCAAAAATCACGATATTTTTTAATTGATTAATATCGTTTGCTTGTTGATCAAAACGCAATAGCATGTTTTTGCCAACAAGCGACAATTCTCCCAATGGCGTATTCTGGTTTTGTTGCACAATACGTTGTGCAACATCCGCCACACTGAGTTCTAATTGATGAAGTGCCAATTCGTCTAACGTAATTTGCCATTCCCGCTGAGAAAAACCACTAATGCGAACTAATGGCACACCATAATCTTGCTGTAACTGTCGTTTTAATTGCTCAGCGTAAGTGTGTAAAGCCATCGGGTTCAATTCAGCTTGAATTGCGATATCAATAACTGGCTCGCTCCAATCCAGTTCTCTCACTATGGGTAATTCGCTTTCTTTTGGAAAATCTCGAATCGCATTAATTTTCGTTTGAACATCAATCAGCATTCGACCCATTTGCTGATAATTGGTGAGCTTCATCGTTAAAGAAGCAGAGCCTTCTACCGCTGCACAACGTGTTTCTTCAATACCGCCTAAGCCATCAATGGCCGTTTCCATTAAAAGGCATAAACGCTGCTCAACCTCTTGCGGTGAAGCCCCTGGATACACCACGGATGCCACGATGTAAGCGGACGCAAACTCAGGAAAGGTTTCTCTTTTTAAATTAGGCAATGCCACCAAGCCTAATAAAATTAACGTAACCATCATTAAATTTGCCGCGGTCGGATGACGAGAAAAATACCGAATCATAACGTTAACTCTTTTTGATTCTCGATAAATTCAGAAACCAGCATTCCATCAATCGCGGGTAATAAATCCGTCGTGATTAATTTGGGACTGTTAGGAAATGAACCTTGAACGACCGCACTGCCATTAACGTTAAATAACACTTCAATCGGTACCATGGTTAAGGTGTTATTAGGCGAAAATAAATACAGATTATTTTGATGAATCGAGGCTTGAGGCACAACCCAATGTGATTGAGGCTTACCCACTAATTGCACTTGCAACAGAGCACCATTTCGAATCAAGCTTTGGTGCGCTTTTTTCCCATTCACTTCAACAACAACCCCAATAGTTTGAGTTTTGACATCAATGGAATCAGCGACTCGTTGTACTTTTGCGGCTATTTTTTTCTTATTTCTCTCGCCGACATAAACCCACGCACTAAGCTCTGATCCAACTTGTAATAAGCGGTCAGTTTTAATGGGATCTAAAGCTGGCTGCAAACGCTGCCAATCCAGCAAGGGAATATGAACTGTGATTTCCATTTTTTTAGTGTTAATCACTTCCAGCACTTTTTGCTGAGGTTTAACCCACTCATTTAAGGCCACATCCACCATGGAAACTTGACCATAGAAAGGCAGAATAAGCTCTGTCTTATCCAATGATAATTGAGCTTGTTGTAATGCTGACGTTTCACGAGCAATTTGTGCTTCAAGAATTTGTTGCTGTGGCATTAATAAGGCCAGTTGATGACGTACGGCTTGTTCTGATTTCAATGAGGCTAAATGTGCTTTACGCTCCAGATCCAAAGTAGACGGTGAGATCATGCCTTTTTGTCGTAGCTTCAACGCTCTTTGCCACGCTTTATCAACAATCACTCGATTCTTTTTTTCAATATCTAAATTTTTTTCTTGATTGATGACATCCAGTCGTATTTGTTTTTTCTGTGCCGTTAAAACTGATAAGGAGGCTTTAGCTTGTTCCAGCTTGAGTTGATATTCCGTTCTATCCAGCGTTAACAATAGGGTGTCTTTGGGAAGAAAGTGCCCTTTCTCTAATAAAGGGTGTCGATATACTACCTTGCCACCGACTTCGACAATGCCTTGCCATGTCACACTTGGCGTAATACGTCCAAAGGCTGTAATCGTGGGGGCGATGTTTTGTTTTGTGAGTGTTTGTACTGCCACCAGCTTTCCTTGGTGGCTTTTCTTCTGAGTTTCAGGCTGAGATTTAAACGCACGAGCTGCCCAAATAACGCCAATTCCCAACAAAATAATCAGAAAAAATCCTTTTAATCGTGGACGCTCCATGATCTCCACTCCAATGCATTTTTATTGTGTTGTCACTCTTTTCCATGACTCATCAATAAAACAATAATTTAATAAAAAAGACACACTTTCCTTTTTTTATCGAGATGAGGTGTAAAGAAATCAACAATTAAAGGTTGACTAAGACACACTCAATTTGATATTCATTTGTTAATGATTATTATGGGATAGATTAACAAAATGAAAAAATGCATTTTATTACTACTCAACTTACTCAAGAGCGTACGCCTATCGCGTGGGTAGTTGATGAGTGGATATCCCACAATTTTCAAATCCTAACCCGCGCATACAGCGCGGTTTTTTTTTATCTGTGCCATCGTCTGCCGGTTATCTATTGCATCTAACCGCTTTTTTCTGGTGAAAAATAAGGATATATGAACCATGAAAGACACCGTTATTTTGTTCGATACAACTCTACGAGATGGTGAACAGGCACTCTCAGCCAGTTTGACCGTCAAAGAAAAACTGCAAATTGCTTATGCATTAGAGCGCCTCGGCATTGATGTGATTGAAGCAGGATTCCCCATTTCATCACCGGGGGATTTTGAATCGGTTCAAACGATTGCTCGTAACATTAAAAACAGCCGGGTTTGTGCGCTTTCTCGGGCGGTAGCAAAAGACATTGATGTTGCAGCGGAAGCCCTAAAAGATGCGGAAGCGTTTCGAATTCATACCTTTATTTCAACCTCCACCGTTCACGTGCAAGACAAGTTACGCCGCAGCTACGATGATGTGATTGAAATGGGCATCGCGGCTGTGAAACGGGCACGCCAATATACGGATGACATTGAATTTTCTTGCGAAGATGCAGGCAGAACCCCGATTGATAATTTGTGTCGGATGGTAGAGGCTGCCATTAAAGCCGGTGCCAGCACCATTAATATTCCCGACACAGTCGGCTATACCTTGCCCAATGAATTTGGTGGCATTATCACAACTCTGTTTAATCGTGTGCCTAACATTGATCAGGCGATCATCTCAGTGCATTGTCACGATGACTTGGGCATGTCTGTTGCAAATTCCATGGCAGCAGTACAGGCGGGAGCCCGTCAAGTTGAAGGCACCATTAATGGCATAGGAGAGCGAGCGGGAAATTGTGCGCTTGAAGAAATTGCCATGATCATCAAAACCCGTTCCGAATTTTTGGGTGTCACCAGCAACATCAAACATACGGAAATTCACCGTACCAGCAAATTGATCAGCCAAGTCTGTAACAGCCCTATTCAAGCAAATAAAGCCATCGTCGGAACCAACGCGTTCAGTCACTCATCCGGCATTCATCAAGATGGCATGCTGAAAAACAAGAACACTTATGAAATTATGACCCCCGAATCCATCGGTCTGAAAAATCAAGCGTTGAATCTCACCAGCCGTTCAGGACGTGCCGCTGTGCGCAGCCACATGTTGGAAATGGGCTATGCCGACGACGATTATAAGTTGGATCAACTCTACACCGATTTTCTCAAACTCGCGGATCGTAAAGGACAGGTGTTTGATTATGATCTGGAAGCCTTGATGTTTTTCGCCAATTTACGCGCAGAGGACGATCACTTCAAACTCAATTATTTGAGTGTGCAATCGGGCAGCATCATGGCAACCACCAGTATTCGCTTACAATGTGGTGATGAAGAACACAGTGAAGCCGCTGTCGGTAACGGCCCCGTTGATGCCTTATATCAATGTATTTACCGAGTAACGAGATACGAGATCAGCTTAGATAAGTTTGATCTCACGGCCAAAGGCGAAGGAGAAGATGGATTAGGGCAAGCTGACATCATTG
>CAMQZF010000042.1 GCA_947039525.1 uncultured Photobacterium sp.
GTCATTGGATGGTATTTAATCATTCATCATTATCAATAAACTAGAGTCACCACCGTTTTTTTTATAAAAAAGCGCAGAAACTCTGCGCTTTTTTTCGATGATTAACAAATGTAAATTAGTTAGTGCATTTACTCCAGCTACCATCACTGCCTGGTTCTGAACTTGACCACCAATTCGCAACGTAAACAACATCGTTATGGATGATTTTATCGCCTTGATTTGCATGGCTTGGATTGCCAGCCTAATCTGTTTGCGGCCAATTTGGGTAAGTCGTTAACCCATCTGTTGCACAATTTCCGCCTTGACCATTGTCATTTCCATCACTTGCTGTCAAATCACCTAACGGTAGTTCAGGGCTTTCAAATTTAAAGCCATAATCTTTACTATTGACGGTAACAGTGTAGTTTGCAGGGCCGGAAATCGGTAGGTAGTAAACGAAATCAAGCTCATAGCTTTCACCATTTTTTAGCGTTTGCCATTTTGGTAGTTCAAAGGCTAAACGGTGCATTTCGCCTTCAATACCACCAATATTGTTAGGTTTGGTATGACCGGAACTGATCACGCTTACTTTACCGCCTGATTGACTTTTTGCACTGCTTGGTGCTGATGTGGGAATGTCGAATTGGAATTCAGTGCCACCCGGTAAATCCATGCCTGTGTTATTGGTGAATGTGATGGTTGGATTAATTGGATAGTTTTGATCGCCTTCTTTAAAGCCGCTGATGTCGATGCTGATATCAATCACTTCATCTGGCATTGCTGAAGTTGCAACGGTATTTCCGTACGGTGTTGCCGATTTAAACTTCTCGTAAATGGCATTGGTCATGGTATTACCCATGTGGTATTCACCTTGACCGGTTTTACAAGCTTGCTCAGTTGAATCAACAATGGCTGTACGTTGACCGTTGGCATTGAGTTCATAACAGCTATAATCGCCAGCAAGTTCCCAGAACATGATGCCGCCAATCTCTTTATCAATGACGTAATTGGCTTTTACGTTGATGGAGTCTTTATCTTCTGTTGATAGGAAGACTTTGGTTTCTTCATTCCATAACCAAGGGGCTACGGCAATGTCATCATAATGACGAGTGTATTTCCCAACCAAACGATCCGCAGGGTCATTGATTGCATCTAAACCGTAGCTTGGTGTGTAAGTTCCTGATACACCTTGGAGTAAGTTTAATGCGTGCCACATTGGGTTAGAGCCAGCCCCCATTTCTTTGCCGGCTTTATCCAAGTCATGCCACATGTTGTTGATGCCTAAAGCACCGTAGCCACATTTGTTCTTTTCGCCTTCACCAGTCCCTGCTGCACATTCACTTTGATTTGGTAGAGCAGCGCGACCCCATAGACCATTGTCCCCACCAGTAACACCTTGCCAACCACGAGTATAATAAGGAACACCAATATTAATTCGTCCTGCCGGCATTGATCCGCGGAAGTAATGGTAGGCCCAGTCTGTGTTTAGATAACCAATGCCGCCGTATTCTTTGGTGCCATAGACATTCCAAGCGGCAAGCTCAGAATCTTTACCGGTATCGAAAAGGGCGGCGTTATGACCTACGTGATCATTCCATGCACCGTGCAAGTCGTAGGACATGATGTTGACATAATCAAGATACTTAGCGACTTCCATGGTTTCCATACCGCGAAGTAGGTAGCCAGAAGAAGGGGCTGCAATGGTTAGCATGTAATGCGTGCGGTCTTTTTCACTAGCCATATCGACTTTTTCACGCAGTACGCGCATGAGTTCGTGATAAGACTTCATGAGGTAAGGACGACGAAATTCTGAAAACTCTTTATCATCTGGGTTACCGGCACCTGCCATGCTGGTTGGGTACTCATAATCGATATCCAAGCCGTCAAACTTGTATTTACGCATCATTTCGACAGCGGAATCAACAAAGGTTTGAATTGCTTTATGATTGATGCTGCCATCGGCATTGGTCGTCATCGTGTAGAAACCGCCATCAGCGACACGATCACCATTGGTGTCAAAGTGGCCGCTTGTTTCAGCCCAACCTCCGATGGAAATGAGGGTTTTAACGTCAAATTTTTCTTTGTAGGTGGCTAAAGCACCAAAGTGACCTTTAAATCCTAATGCTGGATCGACTTCAACACCATTCCATGTTTTACCAACTGCGGCATTGTTTGGATCGTTCACATCACCAATATTGACTTTCCCATCAGCGCCAATACTCACAAAAGCGTAGTTAATATGGGTCAATTGTTCCCATGGAATGTCATTAACAAGGTAAGAGGTTTGGTCATCTTCACCCGCACGCCAGCTAGTGAAGTAACCAATCACACGGCGAGGGTGATCGGCTCCCATCAGTTCACGACCGTCTTCATCATAAGCGGTACAGTAAGGTACATTAACGCCTTCTGTTTGGTATAAGCCATCAGGGCGACATGTTTTAGCGGTTGGCTCGCCAATGACGGTCAGTTGGCTCAGTGCTGAATCTGTTTGAGCGCCTTGATTGTCTGTAGCACGAGCAAACAACGCTAATTGTCCAGATTTATTTGTTGTGTATTCAAAGGTGTAAGGGGCGGTTGCTGATGTGTCAACAAGGTTACCTGCCACATAGAAATCGACTTTATCGATCGTTCCATCTTCATCTGTTGCGGCTGCCGTAAGAGTGACAGCGTCACCTTGATTGGCTTTGTTGCTTGAAAGGATTAGTGATGCAGTAGGGGCTTTATTTTCTGTTTCTGGTGTTGCTGTAATCGATAAGGTTACCGATTGACTTTCTGTTTGAGTATTTTGATCATCAACAGCAAGAACAGTAATGGTTTGCTGACCTTTGGTTGCTGTCCATAATACTTGATATGGTGCTTTCGTTGATGTACCAACGATCATGCCATTCACTAAAAATTCTACCCGTTGAATCGTGCCGTCGCTATCTTGTGCAGCGGCTGTCAGCATTATTTGCTCGCCAACGGCGATTTGATCTGAAGCTGAAGGAGAGGTTAATGATGCGGTTGGAGCTTGATTTTCTATTGGTGGAGTTATGCCATCGTTACATTGCTCACCTTTTGTCCACTCTTGCCATTCACCCGAATTTTTTTCTGGATCATTACCTTGTGACCACCAATTTGCTTTGTATGTAGTGTTATTTTTTTGAACAACGCTATTGGTACTATAGGATTGGTTACTTTCCCAGAGAGGTATATCGGTACAATCGACTGCAGCTTGGGCGTTAAATGCCATAAGGCAAGACACCGTCAATGTGCTTAACATAAAGCGTTTTTGTTTTATCGGGCTCATGATTTTTCCTTAATCAATGACGTAGAGGTAAGATTCAGCGTTTATTTTTTGTTTTGACGCTGGAAATTAACTATATGGAAGTTGTTTCGTTTCGCACTATGCTTTATTTAAAAACCATTTATGATCCTGAAAAAAATAGATTTTTGTCTTGTGGGAATGATCTTATTACAAATTAGTTCGATTCATATTTTATTTTTCGGAATAAAATATTTAAATTAATGATTTTATCTGATGAAAATTCATTTTATTTTAATATATAAAGTTTTATTAATTAAATATTATTACATTTGTTGATGTTAGAAAATAAATAATAATTTATATTAAATAGGATTTATTTTAGCACTGAGTTTTTTATAATATAACGAAGAATTGAATGAAATAAGTTGTTTGTTATTTTATTTTGGTTGAAATTATTATTAATAAGATTTTTTGTTTATATGAGATGAGTTTTACTTGATATTATATTATGGTTATTTTATCAATATATTGAATTAGTAAGTGGTATGAAATGATTCGATGAATCACTATTTGAAAAATTCATCGAATCTTATGCTTTTTATTTGCTTATCTGTTGCTTAAACATATCACGAGTTTCGCTGTCAGCTCGTTGATACCAATAACGAAGCATGGTTTCAGGTACGTTAATATAGTAAGTTGGTTCGTTTGATCGAGTCGCTTGAGTGACTTTGATCGTGGGTCTTCCATTAAAGTTTACACCGCTGTTTTTAGTGTCTGCGGTTAATAAACGTTTTGCAGGCATTGAGGCGGCATGATTTGCTTGATTATACTGTGCCAGTTCTTCAATATAATCTCGTCCTATTTGCAATCCTGCTTTGAGTAATAGTCCTTGACTGAATGAAACAGGCTCTTGCTGTTTATCCGTTAAGGTTAACGTAGGTGAACGATTGAATAAATCGGCTTCTTCTTTATTTAATAAATAAGGAAAGTTAAGATTGTAGTGATCATCTTTTCCTGAAAACTTCAACACAATAATGTTCGATTGAAATGGGCGATAATAATTATTTTCTTTGTATTCTCCTTCATAACGTAACGCAATTTGATTTATACCATTAGGTAGAACAATTCGCTTATTTCCTTGGGCTTTTTCGCCATTAATGGCAATTAAGTAGGATTGATGAGGCAAATTTAAGACGATTGAAGCAAAGCTAGAAAAACTGAGGGTGAGGCTGGTGAGTACCATTAATAGGTAGGCTGACAATTTCATCTTCTCTCCTTGATTGAAGTTGGAGGTCGGCTCCATTTCTTTCGTTTGTTGTTGCCATAATTTTGTGTTGGCTCACGAAATAGTATAGACAGCAATCATCAAACTAGCAGGAATAGAAGACATGAAATCAAAGTTTTAAAAGAAAAAAGCCCAATCATAGATTGGGCTTAAGTGTATTATTTTACGTAGCAGGCGAAGCCTTTAAGGTAAAAACCTTCTGGGTAGGCGCTGTCTAGTGGATGATCGGAGGCTTGAGCAAAGCGCTCAATGAATTGAACATCGCGTTTGGCGTCTAATGCAGCATCGGCAATGATTTTTTGGAATAAACCGCCGTCCATTAATCCTGAGCAAGAATACGTTAATAACATGCCACCAGGCTTTAGAATTTGCATGGCTAGCATGTTGATGTCTTTATACCCGCGACACGCGCCAACAAGCTGCGATTTAGATTCCGCAAATTTTGGTGGGTCCATGATAACCACATCAAATAGCTCACCACGTTCGCGGTAATCACGTAATAGCTTAAATACATCGGCATTTAAGAATTGTGCATTTTCCATTGGGAACTGGTTAATTTTGACGTTTTCTTTTGCTGTATCTAACGCGTGTTGAGAGACATCAACGTTAACAACTTCTGATGCACCGCCTTTTAACGCATACAGTCCGAAGCCACCGGTGTAGCAGAAGCAGTTTAATACACGCTTACCGTTGACGTATTTTACGGATGCTTCACGGCTATCACGTTGGTCAAGGTAGAAACCTGTTTTATGACCACCAACAATATCAACATTAATTTTAATGCCATTTTCTTCTATCACAACAAACGCTGGTGGCATATCACCGACCAGTACGCCTGTTTGTTGTTTTAGACCTTCTTTTTTACGTACCGCGACGTCAGAGCGCTCATAAACGTTGCAGTCTGGGTAACATTGTACTAACGCATCAATCAATGCTTGGCGTTGGTGTTCTGCCCCAGCACTTAATAATTGGCAAACGAAGTAATCTTGGTAGCGATCAATCGTAATGCCTGGCAGACCGTCAGATTCTGCAGCAATCAAACGATAACCGGTTAATCCATCACGTTTTGCTAATACATCACGCAGTTGTTGCGCTTGTTGTAGACGACGTACAAAGAAAGCAGTATCAATAATTTCATTCCGTTCAAATGTCCAAACACGAACGCGAATTTGAGATTGTGGAGAATAAGCACCACGGGCTAGCCAAGTGCCTTTATGATCGAATACCTCAACGGTTTCCCCTAGGATTGGCTCGCCTTCAATACGCTGAATGCCACGAGAAAAGATCCAAGGGTGACGACGAAGCAGTGATTTTTCACGGCCTTTTACCAGATAAATAGAAACAGTCATGTGTGGTGCCTAGTACGCAGTGTAGAAAGGGGGCGTATTATAGGTGGAAATTGGGGGTAAGTGAATAATTGTCTGTTTGTCTACACTTAATGAGGCGAAAAGTGGATGGATAAGATCGAATGAACAGTAAAAAAATTGAAGTCTTTGGAAAAGTACAAGGCGTTTGCTTTCGATATTTTACTCAGCAGCATGCATTGAAATTGCATGTTGATGGTTATGCTCAGAATCGAATGGATGGGTCTGTTGAGATTTTGGCTTATGGGCAGGAGAGTGACTTGAGCATATTGATTGAACGAATTAATCAAGGACCACCAACATCAACGGTTGAGGAGGTTGTAATAGAAGCTTGTAATGATCGTCCATTACCGGGATTTCGAATTCTGTAAAACAGGGAACTATGCCCTGTTTTTTGATATTCAGATGCATTTTACTGGTTTGGGTAACCCAGCGAGTTTGGTTGCTTGTTTGGCTGGTCCTTTTGGAAATAAGCGATAGAGGTAACGAGAGTTACCTTTTTCTTCACCATATTTTTTTGACATGGCTTTTACTAGCATACGAATCGCGGGTGAGGTATTAAACTCGATATAAAAATCACGAACAAACAAAATCACTTCAATATGATCATCTGTTAATTCAATTTCTTCTTCTTGGGCCAGTAATGGCATTAACTCAGGTTGCCAATCCTGTACATTTTTTAGGTAGCCTTGCGGGTCAGTTTCAATTATCTGACCTTGGTATTCGATCATTGTCTTCTTCTTATTGTGATGAATGCAGAAAGAATATAGTGACTCAGCATTGAGCCTGCAAGAGTAACTGAGAGAAAAAAAGCGCTCAATGAGCGCTTTTATCTGTTGATAATGGATCTATGTATTAATCATTGCTGTTCATGATACCGAGAATTTGCAGTAGGCTTAAGAACAGATTGTAGATAGAAACGTATAAAGTGATTGTGGCGGAAATGTAGCTCGTTTCCCCGCCACGAACGATATTTTGTGTCGTAAGTAAAATGGCTGCTGAGGAAAACAGAACAAACATTCCGCTGATCGCTAATGAAATCATTGGCATTTTAAAGAATAAGTTTGCCAAGACCATCACTAAAATTGCGATGAAACCGGCTAATAGCATGCCGTTTAAAAAAGACAGATCACGTTTTGTGGTCAGTGCGTACGCTGAACACGCTAAAAAGGTTAATGCGGTGCCACCCAGTGCTGGTGCAATGATATGACCTAAGCCAGCGCCAACATACATGTTTAGAATTGGACCTAAGGTGTAACCTAAAAAGCCAGTGAAAACGAAAGTGAGACCTAACCCTAGGGTGTTATTGCGATTTTTTTCGGTTAGAAATAATAAACCGTAAAAACCAACTAACATGACAATCCAATGAACGCGTGGTAGGTTCAGTACCATAGCGGTACCAGCAACTACCGCTGACCATAAGAGTGTTAAAGCCAGTAGGAAATAGGTATTTCTTAGCACTTTATTTGTGGCTAAGGCACCATCATATTCGTTCGTTCGTTGATAAAGATGATCGTTCATATCGTATCCCCTTAGGGTGTATTTAATTTATTCATGATTAATATGGTGGTGGTCACTCCTGATTGCAAGCCTAAAATTGGTCATTCGTCACACGCACCGCACAAAAGAATCTACCTGATCTTTGTGCTAAATAATAATCATACGGATTATTTCGTGATGGTGTTGGCGAAGTTGTAATAAAATGTGACTGAATCAATGTAAGATTTGATGCAAGAAGAGTTGTGTTCGATCAGACTGGGGGTTATTGAAGAAAGGTTCAGGCGCATTTTGTTCAATAATTTCACCTTGATCCATAAAAATAATACGATCGGCAACTTGGCGTGCAAACCCCATTTCATGAGTCACACAAATCATGGTCATGCCTTCATTGGCCAGTTCAACCATCACATCTAATACTTCTCGTACCATTTCAGGATCCAATGCGGAGGTTGGCTCATCAAATAACATAATTTGAGGCGACATGCACAGTGCACGCGCAATTGCGACGCGTTGTTGTTGTCCTCCTGATAATTGCCCTGGGTATTTATGAGCTTGATCCATAATTTGAACACGTTCAAGGTAGGTTGTTGCGATTTCTATCGCGTCTTTTTTGGATAGTTTCTTTACCCAAATTAGGGCTAAGGTGCAATTTTCTAAAATGGTTAGATGTGGGAATAAATTAAAGTGTTGAAAACACATACCAACGTCTTTTCTGACGATATCAATGGCTTTTATATTATTGTCTAACTGAGTTCCTGCGACGAGTAACTTACCTTCTTGGTGCTTTTCTAATTGATTAATACAACGAATTAAGGTCGATTTACCTGAACCCGATGGGCCGCAAATAACAATACGCTCACCACGTTTTACCGTTAAGTTAATGTCTTTAAGGGCATGGAAATCACCAAACCATTTATTGAGCTGTTCAATTTCAATCATATTATCCATAGGGTTTGTTTTCCTTTATGAATGAGCTGGTTTCGTGTTGAGCTTTCTTTCTAAATATTGACTGTAATGAGACATAGAAAAACAACAAATCCAGAAAATCAAAGCAACGAATACATAGCTTTCAGTTGCAAATCCGAGCCACTCTGGATCGGTATTCGCACTTTGTCCTATGCCTAAAACATCAAACATGCCGATGATGAGAACGAGGCTGGTGTCTTTAAACAAACCAATAAAGGTATTCACTAAAGATGGAATGGTAATAGTAAGAGCTTGTGGGAGGATAATTAACCCCATTTTTTTTGCATAAGAAAGCCCTAATGCATCCGCTGCTTCATATTGGCCTTGTGGAAGTGCTTGAAGGCCGCCTCTTACTACCTCTGCAATATAAGCTGCACTGAATAATACAACCCCAATTAATGCCCGAAACAGTTTATTGGTATCAGTTTCACTGTCGAAAAATAACGGCAACATGACTGATGCCATGAATAAGACGGTGATAAGCGGAACTCCACGCCAGATCTCAATATAGATGGTGGAGATGCTGCGTAAGACCGGTAACTCTGATCGGCGACATAGGGCTAAAAGAATACCAATAGGGAGTGAGGCGAGAATACCAATAAGGGCAATGATTAAGGTAATGAGTAAGCCACCCCATTGGTGTGTTTCAACAATTGGCAAACCCCAAAAGCCTCCGTACAGTAAATATCCGATACTGATTGGATAAAGCGATATCGCAAAAAGTGCAATTGAACGGCGATACGGATTTTTTTCATAGATCAATAGAAAGATAATCAGTAAAAGTGAAGCAAAGAATAAAAGTGGACGCCAATGTTGAGATTCAGGATAGAAACCAAAGAAAAACTGCTCTAAACGCGCATGAATAAAGACCCAACAAGCCCCTGCTTGTTGACAGTCAGCTCTCGTATTGCCAAGCCAATCCGCTTGCCAAATTGCCCATTGAAATACATTTATACTAATAAAGGCAATGAATGCGCCTAATACCAAAGTCATCATGCCATGAAAGAACGTCGAAAATAAATTGTGTTTAAACCATGCCATCCATCCGGAGCTGGGGGTTGGTGGTGGGCGACTGGATTTAAACTGATGATGAATCATGTTATCGCTCCATAAGTGCTACGCGGTGGTTGTAATAATTCATAATCATGGAGGTGATTAGGCTGAGGGTAAGATAAACGGCCATCGTCATTGCAATAATCTCTATGGCTTGTCCCGTTTGATTGAGAGTCGTCCCTGCAAAAACCGAGACTAAATCAGGATAACCAATCGCCATGGCTAAAGAAGAGTTTTTGGTAAGGTTTAAATATTGGCTGGTTAATGGAGGAATAATGACGCGTAATGCTTGAGGAATAACAATCAAGCGTAATTGATGCGATTTGGATAATCCTAATGCAGAGGCTGCTTCTTTTTGTCCCGAATCGACAGCTTGTATGCCTGAACGTACAATCTCCGCAATGAAGGCGGCAGTATAAATGCTTAACGCTAAAAGTAAGGCGGCTAGCTCTGGAATAACGGTGATACCACCTTCAAAGTTAAAGCCAGTTAATTGCGGCTTTTCCCATTGAATGGGGTGATCTAATAAAAAATACGTTATGACCTGAGGTATAACAATGATGGCAAGCATGACTCGAGTTATGGGTGATTGCTTACCTGTGAGAGTTTGTTGGCGTTTAGCATAAGATCGGTAAATAAATGCGATAATAAGGCCGATACTACCAACAATGACGAACCACTCTGATCCCGCGTCAAAAATGGGACTAATGATTGACAGTCCACGTACATTAATGAATAAACTGTCACCGAGCTGTAAGCTGTTTCGTGGTGACGGAAGTGCTTGTAATACAGCAAAGTACCAAAAAAGAATTTGCAATAACAAAGGAATGTTTCGGAATATCTCGATGTAAATCAGTGCTAATCGATTTAATAAAAAGTGAGTAGATAAACGGGCTATTCCGAGTAAAAACCCAAGTACAGTAGCGAAAAAAATGCCTAATAAGGAAACTAAACAGGTATTGAGTAGTCCGACCAAAAAGGTTTTCGCATAGGTATGAGTTTCATCATAGTCAATTAATGTGAAGCCTATACCAAACCCTGCTTCTTGTGTTAAAAAATCAAAGCCAGTCGTGATGCCTCGTGTATGTAAATTCTCTAATGTATTACCAACGATTGTCGCAATAAAATAGCTAAGAAGACTGATAAGTAAGAGCTGAAAAAAGACATTTCGTGTAGTTGGGTGATAAAAAATTGAACGTAAAGTCATCATAACTGTATGAATTGGAGAAGAGAGAAAGCGTTGCCGCTTTCTCTGTGAGGTGGATTCTGTAACGTGAATATCACTCATAATGATTTAGCGAATTGGTGGCGCATACATGATGCCGCCACGACTCCATAATTGGTTGAGTCCGCGTTTTATCTGTAAGGGAGAGTCCATTCCTACGGTTCGCTCAAAACTTTCGCCATAATTACCGACTTGCTTAATAATTTGATAGCCCCAGTCATCATTTATTCCTAGCCCTTTGCCTTTAGGTCCATCTAAACCGAGTGCTCGACGAATTGCGGGGTTTTTGCTTTTTAGAAATGATTCAACATTACTGCTTGTGATACCTTGCTCTTCAGCATCAACCATCAAAAAATGGGTCCATTTTACGATATTGAACCATTGATCATCGCCTTGACGTACAACGGGACCTAAAGGTTCTTTGGAAATAATTTCCGGTAGAATAATCGCGGATTTAGGATCTTTGAGGTTTAAGCGTAATGCATATAAACCTGATTGATCCGTCGTTAAGGTGTCACAGCGTCCAGCTTCAAATCCTTTTACTGTTTGAGCTGAGGTATCAAAGACGACAGGTGTGTATTTCATACCATTAAGACGAAAATAATCAGCCAGATTTAGTTCTGTTGTTGTGCCTGATTGTACACAAACAGCCGCACCGTTGAGCGATTTTGCACTGGTGATGCCTGACTCTTTGGTGACCATAAACCCTTGCCCATCATAATAATTGATGCCAGTGAAATTAAGCCCTAACCCAGTGTCTCGGTGGAGCGTCCATGTCGTATTACGGGATAGCAAATCAATTTCACCCGATTGTAAGGCTGTAAAACGCTCTTTTGCCGTTAATGGGATGTATTTAACTTTGTTTTTATCGCCCAATGCTGCAGTAGCAACAGCTTGGCAAAATTCGACATCCAAACCTTGCCAGACGCCTTTTGAATTAGGGTTAGAAAACCCAGGTAAGCCAGTGCTTACACCACATTGTACGTAGCCTTTCTTTTTAACGCTGTCTAATGTGTTGCTAGCATGAGCTGTAAAGCTGAAAAACAGCAGAGTAAAAATGGCTGTTAATGTGTGTTTTGTCATGATTCCCTTCTTAATAGCGATCTAAGTCCATTTACTTTTGCTCTATAAGAATATGTTGCTCCTTTAAAAAAAACGAATTTAATTGCAAATTATTACTTGTTTTATATTGATTATTTTATTTTTACTCATGCGCTATCGAGTGTTGTTCCCATTATTTTTTCATTTTATCGCAAAGATAAAGTGATTGACTTTCCATTGGGTGGCAATGCTTTCCACAACGATAGGTGCCATTTCCACGATGTTTGAAAACTTGTCCAGCGCCAGCTGATTGGCATTGATGGAGTGAGTCATAGTTAGAAAGATAAGTGGATTGAGTTGGAACATCAGGAGATTGATGATGATTGGGGTAATAGAATAAAGACCAAACACCCGGTGTAGGGGTATCAACACAAGCTGCTAAAAACAGTAGGCTTAGTAATGAGGTGATAAACATTTTCATGAGAATCTCTCAATTTAATGAAAGGTATCATGAGTATAGCTCTCTATTTTTTGAGTATAAGCACTTTAAGGTCGAGGTGTAATAGAGGAGTAACCCATTATGAATGATAAAGTTTATGGGTTGTAATAAAACAGTGACCTTTCGCTTTTCTGTCAGGTTAGAGGCGATGTCGCTAGGTTCGTCACAATCTTTTGAATTGGAGTCAACATTTTCTGTTTCATAGTTAGGTATCAATACCTATTAACATTTTTTTATTGTAAGTCAGTATATGCTGAATGCATTGTTTATTGAATAAATGACCGACTAATGGCGATTCGACCCCCTTTAATGAATTCGGAATTTGTGGTTAAGCGAACGGAAAATTTTGATTTTATTGAAGAGGATTTTCCTGAGCTTTATCAATTGGCTTTACAAGTAGAACGTTACTACACATTTGATCATGATTGTTGTTTATTAAAATTGCGGCTTTATGTTGAGTTATGGTGTCATATTGTCGCAAATCAGTTAGATCTGAGTTCGCAGGTTGCTGATGACGATAATGAGTTGGATCTGCATGCACAGATTCAACGCTTATCGTCCAGTGCGAAGTTACCACCTTATTTAATTAAGATATTGAATCGAATTCGCATTCATGCCAATCGTGGAGTCCATATTTGCCACCACGCTAATGGTCAGTGGGGAATTGCTGAAACTGTTAATGCCAATATATTAGAAGAGTTGGTAAAAGACACGTTTGAATTGGCCCAATATTTGGCGTTTTCTTTACAAGGATTAACGGTTGTTCCTGATGTTTGGCAATCACCTCAATCTACAGCACAAGTGGAATACGTTTACGGTGCATTGAGTGGTGATGGTAAAGCAGCCTATCGATTAGCGGATCAATACCGTGTGTCATTAGAGAAAGAAAAAAATAAAAAACAACAGTATCAATATCAGCAAGATTTAGCGTACTGGTTACAAAAATCAAAACAATTGCAATATCATAAATCTGATTATTTGTACGCTTATTGTTATGTAAATAAGCTGCTGCCATTGCCCAAGCAAGCTTCAATTAAAATGTATTTAGATCAAGCGTTAGTTTGTGATCCAAAAGGAAAATCGGCTTTTTTATATTATGCCTATCTTCATGATCATGGAGAGCCGAAACGTGCGTTGAGTTTATTGATTTTATCTGCGGAGCGTGGGCATTCTGATGCCTTGTGTTTATTGCTGCGTTATTTTTATCACCGTGACGATACTCAATATCACTATTGGGTAGAGAAAGCGGTGGATAGCCACATTCCATTAGGGTATTTATTGGAATGTGAAATTGAATTGGATAAATGGCAAAAACACCCTCAGGATGAGGCTACTTATCATCGAGTTAGAGGGTTATTACTTGCCATACAAAATCGTCAAGTTGACGGATGGGGCTTTTTTGAAGGCTGGTGTGTGTATTATGGTCATTTAGGGCGCCAACAAGATAAAGTTACGGGTGCTGAGTTAATGGCTGCCGGTTATGGAGAGTTACCGCTTTTCTTATGTGAAGAAGTCCGTTTGTTTGAAGTGATCTCTAATAATGTGGATTATGCAGAGTTGGTGATCAAAATTGGCCCTGATGTTTTATATCAATTGGATGATGACGCTCTTCAAAAAGCACAGGCCCAGTATCAAATTGCTATGATGATTTTGCATTTATTGAGCAAAAGCATCGGGATTAGCACGCCTTTGAATTTGAGTAACTTGTTACGAGAGTCAGCCAGAGTTGGCTATGAGCCTGCTCGTCTTTTTTTAGATTCGCCTGATGGCCGGGCGTGGACCTATCATCGCCGTTTACGAACACGACGTGTTAACCATAAAAGTGTGGATCGTAATAAACAAAAGAAAGCCAAAAAATTGGCTCGTCGAGCCCGCCAAAAATAATAAGAGCACGAAGAGATATGTTGTCAGAAATTGAATGGGTTGAATTACAACAAGCAAAGAATTTGTTAGAGTCTCCTGGGCTGGTGGCAAAAATGTCGAATGCACTAGGGGGCCCAATTGAACAAGGATTTACTTATTTACCAAAATCTTGGAATCAGAAAATTGGCGATGTAACGCAAATGGCGCTAAATAAAGCTTCTGACGCTGCTATTTTCACGTTAAAGGAGAATCCTGGAAAACGATCTTCTAATGCTTGGCATAAAGTCGGCGTGGCTGTGAGTGGTGGCATTGGCGGTTTTCTTGGGTTATCGGCACTAGCGATTGAATTACCGATTTCAACGTCAATTATGCTGCGTTCTATTGCAGACATTGCTCGGAGTGAAGGGGCAATGATGAGTGATGTCGAAACTAAATTAGCTTGTTTAGAAGTCTTAGCATTAGGCGGTCGTAGTGCCGATGATGACGGTGTGGATTCGGCGTATTTTTCGGTGCGTACGATGTTATCGAAAAGCATGAGTGATGCAGCGCAGTATTTGGCTCATAAGCATGTGATAGAGCAGACAGCACCGCCTGTTTTACGTTTGGTCAGTATGATAGCGGAGCGTTTTGGTATGCAAATCACACAAAAAGCAGCGGCTCAATTAGTGCCTGTGATTGGTGGATTAAGTGGAGCGGTGATTAATACGTTATTTATTGGGCATTTTCAAAGTATGGCAAGAGGGCATTTTATTGTTTGCCGTTTAGAGAGGCTTTATGGAAAAGACACGATTCGCAATGCGTATGATTCCTTACCTATTCTGTCTTAATGTTTCATTTTTATTTTAATATGTTCGGTGTGAGTCGAGCTTTTGGTTTTATTGTTGCATGTCCTGAGTGAGATATATACCTTTTATATATAAGGTTATGATTGCAAGGGAGTTGTTTTATGAGCATAAAGTTGTTGTGGTCAATTTTATTTGCAGAAAAACAGAAAAAGAAGCAACTGAAAGAGCGCTTGCAATACGCTGTGACGCAAAATAAATCCGATCGAGAAACAAAAAAAGAAAAGGAGATTTAAACCTCCATTTAATTGACTCACTTTATTATTATTGAATCTTACTCAGTATTTCGTTAATAAATGCCCTTATTGAACGTTTTTTTGTTTAATCGTAAAAGATGACAAGGCATAAAGATGGCGTGTTCGTCATAGATACTGTAGGCTACAG
>CAMQZF010000043.1 GCA_947039525.1 uncultured Photobacterium sp.
CGCTCCGCCACTTATTAAAGCCTCAGTCGAAAGACTGGGGCTTTTTTATTATCTGTACTTTTATATGACATTTAATTCATAAGATAATGTTATATCTGTCAGAAAATAATCATCCTTTCTTTATTTCATTTGTTCCCTGTTATTTCTTTTTCTACACTGTTTAGCATATCTTGTCGGAGTGCCATTTGGCTGAGACTGCATCGTTGCAGGATCCGTTGAACCTGATCAGAGTAATATCTGCGAAGGGAACAAGAAAGCATGCGAATTTCTTTGTTTGCTTTATTTTTCTTGTTTGTGTCTCTGATAAGCAATTCCCTAATATGGACATGTATAGGAATTTGCTATGTCAAATCGTAAAGCTCACCGTTTACAAGCTCAGCAATTTATGGAGTCTTGTGGTCATTGGACGTATCCGAACTCCCAAAAAGTGTATGTTGAAGGTTCGAGAAAAGATATACGTGTTCCCATGCGCTCAATTTCATTATCCGATTCATTGGTTGGTGGTGATAAAAAAAATCCTCAGCTTGAACCTAATGCGCCCATTTTTGTTTATGACACTTCTGGTTTTTATACCGATTCAGATTACTCCGTTGATATCTATCAAGGATTAACCCCTATTCGTTCGCCTTGGATTTTAGACAGACAAGATACAAAAGTGCTTCCTGTTAAAAGTTCTCAATATACCAATGTACGTTTAGCGGATCAGACGCTGGATGATCTTCGCTTTGGTGGTCAGCCTGAAATTCGTCAAGCTGAGAATCAAAAATGTGTGACTCAATTGCACTACGCTCGTAAAGGCATCATCACACCAGAGATGGAGTTTATTGCCATTCGTGAAAACATGGGAAGAGCGCAAGCGTTGAGTGAAGAATTAACACAACAGCACACTGGACAAGGATTTGGTGCCCGGTTACCAGAGCAGATTACACCTGAGTTCGTGCGTAAAGAAGTCGCTGAAGGTCGTGCCATCATTCCTGCCAATATTAATCATCCTGAATCGGAACCAATGATCATTGGTCGTAATTTTTTAGTGAAAGTGAATGCGAATATTGGTAATTCTGCTGTTTCTTCTTCTATTGAGGAAGAAGTGGAAAAGTTAGTCTGGTCGACTCGTTGGGGTGGCGATACTGTCATGGATTTATCGACAGGGCGTAATATCCATGAAACGCGTGAGTGGATCATTCGCAATAGCCCTGTACCTATTGGAACAGTGCCGATGTACCAAGCTTTAGAGAAAGTGAATGGCATTGCTGAAAACCTTACTTGGGATGTGTTTCGAGACACGTTGTTAGAACAAGCAGAGCAAGGTGTCGATTACTTTACGATTCACGCTGGAGTGTTATTGCGTTATGTGCCGATGACGGCAAAGCGGGTGACAGGGATTGTTTCTCGTGGCGGTTCTATCATGGCGAAGTGGTGCCTAGCTCATCATAAAGAAAGCTTTTTGTATGAGCATTTTCGAGAGATTTGTGAAATCTGTGCGCAATATGATGTTTCTCTGTCATTAGGGGATGGCTTACGTCCAGGGTCCATTGCTGATGCTAATGATGAAGCGCAATTTAGTGAACTGAAAACGTTAGGTGAGCTGACGAAAGTGGCTTGGGAATACGACGTTCAAGTGATGATTGAAGGTCCGGGTCATGTACCGATGCATATGATCAAAGAAAACATGGACGTTCAATTAGAACATTGTCATGAAGCCCCTTTTTATACCTTGGGTCCATTAACCACAGACATTGCGCCTGGTTATGATCACATTACTTCTGGAATCGGTGCCGCAATGATCGGATGGTACGGCTGTGCCATGCTCTGTTATGTGACACCCAAAGAGCATTTAGGCTTACCGAACAAAGAAGACGTCAAAGTAGGACTCATTACCTACAAGCTCTGTGCTCACGCCGCCGATTTAGCGAAAGGGCATCCAGGGGCTCAAATTCGAGATAATGCCTTATCCAAAGCCCGTTTTGAATTTCGTTGGGAAGACCAATTTAATTTGAGTTTGGATCCAGAAACGGCGCGTGCATATCATGATGAAACACTCCCTCAAGAATCGGGAAAAGTCGCACATTTCTGTTCAATGTGTGGTCCTAAGTTTTGTTCAATGAAAATTTCTCAAGAAGTGCGTGAATACGCCAAAGATCTGGATGAGTCTAATGCGATTGAAGTGACATTATTGGACGATCCATTAGAAGGTATGCGTGAAAAATCGCAAGAATTTCGCGAATTAGGCAGCGAGCTTTATCATCCTATTAAAGAAGGGTGAGCCAATGACGAGTGATGAAGCACATTATGAAGCGTTGGTCGTCCAAGCGCTCACATTGGGGTTGCTCTCTAGTGAGCAAAGAGTCGTTTTTTTTTCTAATTCAACGTGTTTTCATTCGATAAATAACGACGTTTTTGAACTGACATTTAATCGAGATACTCATCAAGGTCTTGTGGTGTGGGACGACTTGATATCTGTTGCTGCCGCTTTGACTTTAGACAACGACACTTGGGTTCAGCAGAACCCAAGACATGTGATTTGTCAGCAAGAGGATCAAGGTATTTGGGATGTTTGGTGGCAGAGTGGGAAAGTGAATCGAACATGGTCTGAAACGACAGGATGTTGGTGTGCTTATCGGGTCATGCTGCGATTAGCCACTCAACTGACCTTTCCATTGTCGGATGCCATTGTGTTAGCGCGTGCTTATGCCGTGATGATTGAACATCATCCTAAGAAAATAGGGGAGTGGCCGTTCGATCATCAATGGTTTCCGAAGCCTGATGTCACCATATCTCTTCCTAAACAAGCGTTTCTCCCTCTAGCATCATCGCATCATCTTTATCCTGTTGTGGATCATCCAAATTGGATTGAGCGTTTATTGGCAACGGATCAACTTTCTTTAATGCAATTAAGAATGAAAGACGCTGACTCAGCACAACTTCCTATCGCCATTGAACAAACCGTTACTCTTGGTCATCAACATCAAGCTCAGGTCTTTATTAATGACCATTGGCAGTTAGCATTGGAGTTTTATGCTTATGGGGTGCATTTAGGGCAGGAAGATTTATTAACGGCGAATTTGGTTGAGATTCAACAAGCCGGATTACGGTTGGGCATTTCAACTCACGGTTATTACGAACTCTTGTATGCCATGACATTTTCACCCAGTTATCTTGCTTTGGGGCATATTTTTCCAACGACAACAAAGGATATGCCTTCGTTGCCTCAAGGTGTTGCTAAATTACGTTTATATCAAGCTTTAGTGAATGGCCGTTTTCCAACGGTCGCTATTGGTGGCATTGATCTAAATAAAGCCTCAGAAATCTATCGATCTGGTGTTGATACGATAGCCGTTGTCCGAGCGATTACCGAATCGAGTGATTTGGCGACAACGCTTACAAAGTTTGAAGAAACTTGGCAGCAAGTTCAATCAGATAAAACGAATAAGGTGGAAGCATGCAATTAAACGACGCTGACTTTATTCGTTATCAACGGCAAGTTCAATTATCTGAGGTGGGGGAACAAGGGCAACTTCGTCTTAAACATAGTCGAGTGTTAATCATTGGTATGGGGGGCTTAGGCTCCGCCGTATCGATGTATTTGGCTGGGGCGGGCGTGGGGCATCTTGTTATTGCCGATGGTGATATCGTTGAATTGTCCAATTTACCTCGTCAGATTTTGTATCAAGACAAACACTGCCAGTCATCCAAAGCCACCATTGCTGCGCAGCAATTATTAGCCATGAATCCAACTGTTTGTGTGCGTGCTGTGGCTCAATATTTAGAAGATCTGCAACTGTCGTTGGAAGTCAGCATGGCCGATGTTGTGGTGGATTGCTCTGACAATATGCAAACGCGTCAGCAAGTGAATGTGGCGTGTGTAGAGCATCAAAAAGTGTTGATCAGTGCGGCAGTGACGGGATGGCAAGGTCAATGTATGCGTTTTGATTTTCGTCAAAATACCACACCATGCTATCGATGTCTGTTTCCTTTTGAAGAGATCGAAGAAGGAAACGATTGCCAACAGGGCGGTGTTCTTGCGCCTGTTGTGGGTGTGATCGGAACGGTTCAAGCGTTAGATGTGCTAAAGCATTTATTGAATTTAGAAACGAATGCATCCCTTTTTTCGCATTGGAATGCGTTAAACGATCATTGGCAACATCTGACTATGGCAAAAGATCCCAATTGTTGTGTTTGCCACACGGAATTCAAGGAAGAAAAACATGCCTAATCATATCCATGTGAATATGAATGATCAATCTATGACGTGTCAGGCCGCATCGACACTGTCATCCCTGCTTGTGGTGTTGAATATGCCATTAAAAGGCATCGCGATTGCCATTAATGATCAGATCATCCCGCAATCGAAGTGGGAAACTCATGTGTTAAATGACGAGGATACGATCGCCATTTTTACTGCTATAGCTGGAGGTTAAAATGCTTACTATTGCGGATAAAACGTTTTCTTCTCGCTTGTTCACTGGCACCGGAAAATTTGCCAATAACAAGATAATGAAAGCGGCGATTCAAGCATCAAGCTCCCAGTTAACCACCATGGCGTTAAAACGGATTGATATAACGGATTCGTCCGATTCATTACTGCAAATGTTATCCACGTTTGATGTGGCGTGGTTACCCAATACGTCAGGGGCAAAAACCGCAAAAGAAGCCATTTTTGCTGCTCAGTTAGCACGAGAAGCACTGGGCACATCGTGGTTAAAACTGGAAATTCACCCAGATCCTAAGTATTTGTTTCCCGATCCCATTGAAACGTTACAAGCGGCAGAACAATTGGTCAAAGAAGGCTTTACAGTCTTGCCGTATTGTCACGCGGATCCCGTGCTATGTAAACGTTTGGAAGAAGTCGGTTGTGCCGCTGTCATGCCGTTAGGAGCGCCGATTGGTTCTAACCAAGGACTTGTCTCTGAGGCGTTTTTACGCATCATTATTGAGCAAGCACAGATTCCTGTGATTGTGGATGCAGGGATTGGCGCGCCTTCCCATGCGGCACAAGCGATGGAAATGGGCGCGGATGCAGTTTTAGTGAATACCGCTATTGCCACCTCACGTGATCCGATAGTGATGGCAAAAGCGTTTAAAGGTGCCGTCAAAAGTGGTCGTTTAGCCTATGAAGCGGGATTGGCAACAGGCTCTATATCCGCTTCTGCATCCAGTCCCTTGACCGGTTTTTTAGATGGAAATCGATCATGAGTTATTTGCAAGAGTGGCAAAAGCTGGATTGGGATGACATTCGGTTATCCATTTATGCGAAAACAGAACAAGATGTCCAACGAGCGTTACAAAAATCCCATCGTAATTTAGACGATTTTAAAGCGTTATTATCGCCCGCCGCTGAGCCAGATCTCGAAAACATGGCACAACAATCAATGGCGTTAACGCGGCAACGATTTGGGCATACGATGGGGTTTTTTATTCCTCTGTATCTGTCTAATTTGTGTGCCAATGCGTGCACCTATTGCGGTTTTTCGATGGAAAATAAATTGAAACGCCGCACGTTATCTCTGGCAGAAATTGAAGCAGAATGCCAAGCCTTGAAAAAATGGCAGTTTGATAATGTGCTTTTGGTGACGGGCGAGCATGAAACCAAAGTGGGCATGGCGTATTTTCGTTCCGTGTTACCGACCATTAAATCCTATTTTCACTACCTTTCGATGGAAGTACAGCCGTTAAAACAAGCCGAGTATGCAGAATTAAAAACATTGGGATTGGATAGTGTCATGGTGTATCAAGAAACCTATCACCCAAAAACATACGCTGAACATCATCTTCGGGGCAATAAAACAGATTTTATGTACCGTCTAGAAACGCCCGATCGATTGGCAAAAGTGGGCATAGATAAAATTGGGTTAGGTGCTTTGATTGGGCTGGATGATTGGCGAACAGAGAGTTTTTTTGTCGCGCATCATTTGAGCTATTTGGAAAAAACGTATTGGCAAAGTCGATATTCGATTTCTTTTCCAAGATTACGTCCTTGTACAGGGGGCTTACAGCCGCGATCCATCATGACAGATCGACAATTGGTTCAGTTAATTTGTGCGTATCGCTTATTGAATCCGCACGTTGATTTATCGCTGTCGACTCGAGAATCAACCACGTTTCGTGATCATGTATTCCCATTAGGGGTAACACAAATGTCGGCAGGATCGAAAACGCAACCGGGTGGTTATGCCAATGATCAGCGAGAGTTAGAGCAATTTGCGATCAGCGATGAGCGAACGCCTTTTGAAGTCGCTGAAAGTGTTCGAGCAAAAGGCTTTGATGTTGTGTGGAAGGATTGGCAACGCGACTATTCGGGATAACATAAATGGAATAAAAAACGACCGCTAAGCGGTCGTTTTCTTTATTGGTAAGACAATAGAAATCAGTCGCGAATTAATGGTGCTGTTGCTTGTGTTAACCACGTCAAATTATCGCCTTCAAGAGCGGGGCTGATAACATCAAAGACTGTTTGATGGTATTGATTTACCCATGCGATTTCTGCATCTGTCATTAAGTCGGTTTTCATTAAACGACGATCGATGGGCGCGCGCGTTAACGATTCAAAACCCAACATGGTCATATCACCAGACGTTGGAATTTCTACAACCAATTCTAGGTTTTCAATTCGAATACCAAATGCATCGGCGCGGTAATAGCCCGGCTCATTCGATAAGACCATGCCCGGTAATAACGCGACAGTGTTGCCTACTTTAGAGATGCGTTGTGGACCTTCGTGGACACTTAAGTAATGCCCAACACCATGACCCGTACCGTGATCGTAATCAAAACCATGCGTCCACAAATGTTGACGTGCCAATGCATCTAACTGTGAACCCGTTGTGCCTTTGGGAAAGCGCGCTGAAGCTAATGCAATGTGACCTTTTAATACCAAAGTGAAAGGCACTTTGATGTCATCGCTTGGATTACCAATCGCAATGGTGCGGGTGATGTCGGTTGTGCCATTTGGGTACTGACCGCCTGAATCGACCAAGTACAAATTGTCCATTTGTAATACACTTGGCTCAGCTTGATTCAAGTGATTGTAATGACACATCGCTGCGTTGCTTGCCGCCGCTGAAATGGTATCAAAGCTGGTATCTCGACAACTTGGATCCTGTTGACGGAAAACCCAAAGTTGATCCGATAAGGTTGCCTCATCCAATAATTGTCCAGAAGCCACTTGCGCGTCAATCCAAGCCAAATATTTACTGATCGCAACCCCATCACGAATATGACACGCTTTCATGCCCGCCATTTCTGTTGGGTTTTTAGCGGCCTTTAATAACAGACAAGGATCGGCTTGCAACAAACGTTTCGCCTGTGCGTTATCCAACGTTTGGTGGATCCACGCATTGCTGGTGGCAGGATCGATCATGACTGTTTTGTTGGCTAATGCAGTTAATCCATTTTCAAGATCGTCGGGTGCGTGAACGCGAACGTTAGCACCGACATGTTCAGAGAAATTCTCTGGTAGGCGAGCGGGATCGATATAGAACTCAGCACTGCCATCGGCATTGATAATTGCGGTGGATAATAAAACAGGCAAGCTTGGTACATCGGTACCGCGAATGTTCAAAATCCACGCAATACTATCGAGTGCCGTAAGCACAACGGCATCGGCATTGTGTTGGATTAACTGCTGGGCAATTTGCTGACGTTTCTCTTGGCTTGCTTGCCCCGAAAATTTTTCCGTCATTAATTCTGCAGAAGATAGGGTTGCAGCAGGGCGATCATGCCACAGTTGATCAATCGGATTATGTTCAATGCTGATTAAATCTAATGATTGTCCATAGGTTTTTGAGGTGTTTTCCCACCATGTTTGGCTGTGTAAGCGTCCATCAATGGCCACTTTGGCCGATTGAGGAAGCATTTCTTGCAACCATTGCATCGGTGGCTCATCAATTAAATGGCGATATTCAAAAATCGTTTCTGGTACTTGTTTTCGAACTTGAACTACATATCGACCATCCACAAACATAGCAGCATGGCTATGTGTGATGATCGCCATGCCTGCCGATCCCGTAAATCCGGTTGCCCATTCTAGACGCTGGTTATAAGTTGGGATGTATTCGCCCAAATACTCATCTTCATGAGGAATGATCAGAGCATCCAGTTTTTGTTCGGTTAACCAATGGCGAAGCTGTTCAACCCGTTGAGTGATCGTTGTTTGCATATGCATAGGTCCTATTAAAAATGCGGAATCGGTATCAAGATATGTTTTCGATAAAAAAAGAAAGAAATAACGTATAAAGTAAAGTAATCAAAGATGCTTGTAACGTATTTATCGTGTTTTCTGGCATATCAATATGAAGATGATGCGATTTGAAAGGCGAATAATTCCTTTTCGTTGAAATGTGTAACTTCATATTGAACGCACTGTTATTTCTACACTAATTCTAGGTTTTCTTGAGTCTTTATGATGAAATATGAAGCAAAGTGCATTTAATGTTCAGCGGCTAGGCTGAAATAAAGACGGTCTATAATGTCTTTATTTGAATGCACATTAAGATGCTTACGAGAAAAGCACAATTTTGCTCACAGATTACCTGTCGTTTGACAGGTTTTTTTTTATTTAGATACACTTTAATTGGCACTATTGTGCATGAAAAGTCATTTTATCTATGAATCCTTGCAGTTAGGCACTTTTCGCTGATGTATCACTCAAGTACACTAGACCCGTTAATCATTGCTTTATATTAAGACGGATCTGCCATGAAGGATGTACCACAGGACACAACGCATTTTGGATTTCGCACTGTTGCGAAAGATGAAAAACAGCAATTGGTTGCGGAAGTATTTCATTCTGTTGCCACGAAATACGACATGATGAACGATGTCATGTCGTTTGGTATTCATCGTGTTTGGAAACGCTTTACCATTGATTGCAGTGGTGTACGTCGTGGACAGCGAGTCTTAGATCTCGGTGGTGGTACGGGTGATTTAGCCGCGAAGTTTTCTCGTATTGTAGGTGAAACTGGGCAAGTCGTACTTGCAGACATTAATAATTCTATGCTGAAGGTGGGGCGCAGTAAATTACGCGACCAAGGGATCATTGGAAATATGAGTTATGTTCAAGCAAATGCTGAAGCGCTGCCTTTTCCTGATGATTACTTTGACTGCATTACCATCAGTTTTTGTTTGCGTAATGTGACGGATAAAGACAAAGCCTTAGCATCCATGTTTCGAGTTTTAAAGCCCGGTGGGCGTTTATTGATTCTTGAGTTTTCAAAGCCACAAGTTGAAATGCTTTCCAAAGTGTACGACGCCTATTCCTTTCATTTGTTGCCAAAGATGGGTGAACTCATCGCGAATGATGCTGACAGCTACCGATATTTGGCTGAATCCATTCGTATGCACCCGGATCAAGCCACATTGGAAAACATGATGCAGAATGTTGGGTTTGAACAAACGCAATTTTTTGATCTGACTGGCGGTATTGTGGCGCTTCATCGAGGTTATAAATTCTAAAGGATGCCTATGAATGCCATGATAACTGGGGTGATTGAAACCATCATGAATCAATTGGCTCGTTTGAGTACGGGTGATCCCAATGATTTGCATCGCTTGCGCGGTAAGATTGTAAAATTGACCATTAAAGAATGGCAGCAACCCCTGTATTTTATTTTTAGCCAACAGCATATTGATGTACTTGCTGTTTATGATGGTGCGTCAGATTGCGAGTTAGGATTCAGCTTACAAATTTTGCCAAAATTGCAAGATCAGGCGAATATCACAACCTTAATTAAAAGTGATCAATTAACGTTGGAAGGCGATTTATCCGTCGCGCAACAGTTTTCTAAAGCCATGCTGGCATTAAAGCCAGATATTGAAGAATGTTTATCTCTATATACTGGGGATGTGGTTGCTCATGGTATGGTTCGAACTGCAAAAGTTACTCAAGAGTGGTTACAGTATCGATTGCTGCGTCACAATCAAGTGTTCGCTCAAGCGATCACAGAAGAGTGGCGCTTAGCACCCCAAGGATTAGAAATCGCTCATTTTGCTGATCAAGTGGATGATATTCACAGTGATGTCGAACGTTTATCTGTACGCATTGAACAATTATTAGGACGTTAACATCATGATGGCTTATGCAGAAATAAAGCGCTTTCGCCATATTTTGAAAGTGTTCTTAGAATACGGTCTGGATGACTGTTTTCCTGATGATCCGCGTTCTCGTTTGCCAAAAGCATTGCGTCGAGGATTATTCTGGGTACGTAATCGCCATTCTGATTTGCCGTTTGGGGAGCGTTTACGATTAGCGTTACAAACGTTAGGTCCGGTATGGATCAAGCTGGGACAGATGATGTCCACTCGTCGTGATTTGTTTTCTCCTCACATTGCGGATCAATTGGCATTATTGCAAGACCAAGTGTCTCCTTTTGATGGAAAGCTAGCACGCACAAAAATTGAAGAATCATTAGGTGGGCCATTAGAGCAATGGTTTGATGATTTTGATGAAACACCGCTGGCATCGGCTTCTGTTGCGCAAGTTCATACCGCGATTTTGAAAGAAAATGGGCAAGAGGTGGTATTAAAAGTCATTCGTCCTGATATTTTGCCTGTGATTCAAGCCGACATGAAATTAATGCATCGATTGGCAACGTTAGTGGCACGTTGGAGTCCAGATGCCCGACGTTTACATCCTGTTGAAGTAATTGCGGAATACGAAACAACCTTATTAAACGAATTAAATTTAAATCGTGAAGCTGCTAACGCGATTCAATTACGTCGTAATTTTGCGGACAGCGATTTATTGTACGTGCCTGAAGTGTACAGTGATTACACTCGAGAGCATTTATTAGTGATGGAGCGTATTTACGGAATTCCGGTTTCAGATGTCAGTGCGTTAGTGAAAAATGGCACGGATATGAAGTTGCTGTCGGAAAATGCCGTGACCATCTTTTTTACTCAGGTTTTTCGTGATAGTTTCTTTCACGCCGATATGCATCCTGGGAATATCTTCGTTTCAAAGTTGAATCCAGAGGAACCTCAATGGATTGCGCTAGACTGTGGCATTGTTGGCACATTAAATAAAGAAGATAAGCGTTACTTAGCTGAGAATTTATTGGCGTTTTTTAATCGAGATTATCGTAAAGTCGCAGAATTACACGTCGATTCTGGTTGGGTGCCAGCAAATACCAATATTGATGAATTTGAAGTGGCGATTCGTACCGTGTGTGAGCCCATTTTCGCCAAGCCATTGTGTGACATATCTTTTGGTCATGTGTTATTGAACCTATTCAATACAGCGCGCCGTTTTGATATGGAAGTGCAACCCCAATTGGTTTTATTACAAAAAACCTTATTGTATGTCGAAGGGTTAGGACGTCAGCTTTACCCTCAATTGGATTTGTGGGATACCGCTAAGCCGTTTTTAGAAGAGTGGATGTCACATCAAGTTGGCCCCAATGCGTTTGTGGATGCGATCAAGAGCCATGCCCCATTTTGGGCGGAAAAATTGCCAGAATTGCCGGATTTATTGTATGACAGTTTGCGCCAAGGCAAGGTTATGAATCAACGACTTGATATACTGTCTAAGCATTGGATGGAAAGTCGGAAAAATCAAGGATTAGCAAAATTACAATTTGGTATAGGTGCAACTCTGGTTGTATGTTCTGCCATACTCTTTAGTAATCAGTCAGAAAGCCTATCAGTGACTCTTGCTGTGCTAGGCATCGCGTTTTGGTTACTCGGTTGGCGTTCTTGTCGAAAGTGATTTTCCAACGCACACCATTTTATTTTAATCGCAATAAACCGAGGTAATACACATGGGTGGTATCAGTATTTGGCAATTGTTAATCATTGCTTTAATTGTGATCTTGTTGTTTGGAACAAAGAAATTAGGCACGATAGGCAGCGATTTAGGTAATGCCTTAAAAGGGTTTAAAAAAGCGATGGGTGATGATTCATCCACTGAGAAAAAAACCGAAGATCACAGTAAAGACGCCGATTTTGCGCCAAGCACCTTAGCGGAAAAACAAACCTCTTCTCCAGAGTCGGCGAAAGAGACTCAAAAAAACAAAGAGCAGGCGTAGATCGTGTTTGATATTGGGTTCTGGGAAATCGTAGTGATCCTCGTTGTGGGATTAGTCGTGCTGGGGCCAGATCGTCTGCCAGGCGCGATACGTAACGTATCGCGTTGGGTAACGGGTGCCCGTAAGATGGCCGATTCAGTGAAAGACGAACTTTCACAAGAATTGAAATTGCAGGAGTTGCAAGAAAATCTGAAAAAAGCCGAAAAAATGGGCATGGAAGATCTGTCACCCGAGTTAAAAGAGTCGGTCGACAGTTTGAAAAAAGCGGCAGCGGATGTTCAGCGCCCTTATGCTGACGTTTCGTCCGACACATCGACAGTCTCATCGTCTTCTACTACTGTGAGTTCTGATAAAAAGCAGGAATAACGTACCGCCATGTCTACCTCTGAACAAACTCAACCGCTGTTCACGCATTTGCTTGAATTGCGGACGCGACTGCTGCGCTCAATCATCAGTGTCGTGGTCATTTTTATTGCTTTAGTTTCATTCTCGAATAGCATTTATTCTTTTGTTGCTGCACCTTTGGTGGAGCGAATGCCCGCAGGGGCAACCATGATTGCCACTGATGTGGCATCGCCGTTCATTACCCCCATTAAGTTGACATTAGTGGTGTCGTTATTTATTGCGATTCCTTATATTTTGTATCAAATTTGGGGGTTTATCGCCCCTGGTTTGTACAAAAACGAACGTCGATTAGTGGTGCCATTGTTGGTCTCTAGCTCACTGTTGTTTTACTGCGGTGTAGCATTTGCGTATTACGTGGTTTGTCCTTTAGCCTTTGCTTTTTTCACCCATATAGCCCCGGCTGGAGTGGAGGTGGCGACGGACATCAGCAGTTATTTGAATTTCGTTCTCTCGTTATTTTTAGCGTTTGGGGTCGCATTTGAAATTCCTGTTGCCATTATTTTATTATGTTGGACTGGCATCACTTCACCAGCGGCATTAAAACAAAAACGTCCTTACATCGTTGTCGGAGTTTTTGTTGTCGCGATGATGTTGACACCGCCAGATGTGATGTCACAAACCATGTTGGCTATTCCAATGTTAGGTTTGTTTGAATTGGGCATGTTCTGTGCGCGTTTCTACATTCGTAAAGAACCCGTCGAGTTAGATGAGGAAGATGAAGACGAAAGCACGCCTTCATCCGAGAATAAGTAATCATAAAAGCCGGTCATTGACCGGCTTTTTTTTCGAATAAAATAGGATAAAACAAGATGATCGATATTGGGGTGAATTTAACCAATGACCGTTTTGAGCGTGATTTACCATCAGTGATTGAGCGTAGCCAACAAGTGGGTGTGGCAGGGCTGATCATTACGGGTACTAACTTAGAAGAAAGTCAAAAGGCGGTGAGCTTAGCCAATCAATGGTCTGGGTATTGTTACAGTACGGCAGGTGTACATCCGCACGATGCCAAAAGCATTACAGATTTGAGTTTTCCAGAATTAAGAGTATTAGCGAAAAATGCCTGTGTGGTTGCCATTGGTGAATGCGGTTTGGATTTTAATCGTGATTTCTCCCCACGTGATCAGCAAGAGGCGGTATTTGAGGCTCAGTTAGCTTTGGCTGTCGACTTACAATTGCCGGTATTTTTACATTGCCGTGATGCGCATGATCGTTTTTTATCGATTCTAAAACCGTATCAAGATCGGTTAGTGGGGGCGGTGCTCCATTGCTTTACAGGCACAAAAGAAGAATTACTCGCTTGCCTTGAGGTAGGTTTACACATCGGCGTTACCGGCTGGATTTGCGATGAACGCCGTGGGCAAACGTTACGAGACATTGTTCGTTTTATTCCCGATGATAAGTTAATGATTGAAACGGACAGTCCGTATTTATTACCACGCGATTTACGTCCAAAACCGAAGTCGAGTCGTAATGAACCTTGTTATTTACCTCATATTGCTCAAGTGATTGCTGAATGTCGAGAACAGTCGGCAGACACAGTTATTGAAAACAGTCGTCGTGTGAGTGATGCTTTTTTCTCGTTGAATCAATAGGTAGAACAACACTGTGCGTCATGTGGCTTAGTGGTATGATGCTTTTTTCTTATGTCAATTAAAGGGTTTTTGTATGTCAATCAGCATTCAAGGTGCGTTCCCTGAGCGCCGTATGCGTCGTGTTCGTAAACACGATTTTAGTCGTCGTTTAATGGCAGAAAATGAACTTTCTGTAAACGATTTGATCTACCCAATGTTTGTTTTAGACGGTGAAAATCGTCGTGAAAATGTAGAATCTATGCCGGGTATCGAGCGTTTATCGATTGATCTGTTAGTAAAAGAAGCCAAATATTTAGCCTCATTGGGCATTCCTGCGATCGCTTTATTTCCAGTTGTTGATCAAGCGTTTAAAACTTTGATGGCAGAAGAAGCGTATAACCCAGAAGGGTTGGTGCAGCGTACCGTACGTGCTTTGAAAGCAGCCGTACCAGAAATGGGTGTGATCACTGATGTCGCTCTTGATCCGTACACTGTACACGGGCAAGACGGCATCATTGATGATACGGGTTATGTGATCAATGAAATCACCACTGAAATCTTAATTAAACAAGCTTTGGCGCAAGCCGAAGCGGGTGTGGATGTGGTCGCACCTTCTGACATGATGGACGGTCGTATCGGCTTAATTCGTCAAGCATTAGAAGATGCGGGTTATATTCACGTCCAGATCATGGCGTATTCAGCGAAATACGCATCAAATTATTATGGGCCGTTCCGTGATGCGGTGGGTTCAAGCAGCAATTTGAAAGGTGGCGATAAGAAGACCTATCAAATGGATCCCGCCAACAGCGATGAAGCCTTGCACGAAGTGGCAATGGACATTCAAGAAGGCGCAGATATGGTCATGGTCAAGCCGGGTATGCCATATTTAGATGTGGTACGTCGTGTGAAAAGCGAATTACAAGTCCCGACGTTTGCTTATCAAGTGTCTGGTGAGTACGCGATGCACATGGCTGCTATTCAAAATGGTTGGCTGAAAGAGCGTGAAACCATTTTAGAATCACTATTGTGCTTTAAGCGTGCAGGTGCGGATGGCGTATTAACGTATTTTGCTAAGCGAGTGGCTGAATGGTTGGTACGCGATACCGCTGATCGCCAAGCTGAAGCGGATGCGTGTCGCCCAGAATAAGCGTAAACAGAAAAAGAACGATGAAGCGCAAGGCTTCATCGTTTCTATGGACGAACGTTACGATT
>CAMQZF010000044.1 GCA_947039525.1 uncultured Photobacterium sp.
TTAATTATCAAAACAGCTCAAATAATAAAGGGAGTTCTTCTGTTTCTGCAATCACCCCTAACCAGAAAAAGCAGGGCAAGATCACGATACAACAGAATCTGTCCAATTTATGACCATCAAACTGCCACAGCGTTTTTTCCTTTAAGAGGATTTAGCATTTTTCACACCAAATTCAACATATCAGAAAAATCGGACACAAAAAAAGCCGAGTCATCAACTCAGCTTTTTTGAACGATAGACGAAAATTATTTCGTACCAAAAATCTTATCGCCAGCATCACCCAAACCAGGAATGATGTAGCCTTGATCATTTAACTTTTCATCAATCGCTGCCGTATAAAGCTCAACGTCTGGGTGTGCTGCTTCTAATGCGGCCAAACCTTCAGGCGCTGCCACCAACACAAGAATCTTAATTGACTTACAACCGTTTTCTTTTAAAAGATCGATCGTTGCAATCATAGAGCCACCCGTTGCTAACATTGGGTCAACAACCAACGCCAATCGCTCATCAATATGAGATGCCAATTTGTGGAAGTAAGGCACAGGCTCAAGGGTTTCTTCATCACGATAAATACCAACCACACTGATACGGGCACTTGGCATATGTTCTAACACACCATCCATCATACCCAAACCCGCACGTAAAATAGGTACCACTGTAACCTTTTTGCCTTTTAATTGATCAATCTCAACTTGACCGTTCCAACCCTCAATAGTAACCTTTTCAGTCTCAAAATCGGAGGTCGCTTCATAAGTGAGTAAACTGCCCACTTCGGTTGCCAATTCGCGGAATCGCTTAGTGCTGATATCACCTTCACGCATAAGACCAATCTTATGTTTTACTAGGGGGTGCTTAACTTCAACGACTTTCATTTCAGACTCCTTCGACAACACTCATAAAAAAATCGCGAAATTATACCTCAGCCAAATATCAACAGGTAGAGACTTCGTATAAATCCTCAACAAAAAGTTTCACATCCGATCACGCAATCGTTTGCTCTTGCGCAAACTCACCTGTTATCATAGTCCTGCATTTATTTTATAACCATTTAATACGATGAGGGATCTCAAGTGAGCCAGAACAATTCTTCTCTGAGTTACAAGGATGCAGGTGTCGATATCGACGCTGGCAACGCGTTAGTGGATCGTATTAAAGGTGTCGTTAAAAAGACGCACCGTCCAGAAATCATGGGTGGATTGGGTGGTTTTGGTGCCCTGTGTGCCCTCCCAAGCAAATACAAAGAACCCATTTTAGTCTCAGGTACCGATGGCGTTGGAACCAAATTGCGGTTAGCTATGGATCTCAAGCAACACGATACCATCGGCATTGATTTGGTCGCCATGTGCGTGAACGATCTGATTGTCCAAGGTGCTGAACCTCTTTTCTTTTTAGATTATTACGCCACCGGAAAACTCGACATTGATACCGCAGCACAAGTGGTTTCTGGTATTGGTGAAGGTTGCCAACAAAGCGGTTGCGCCTTAATCGGTGGTGAAACCGCAGAAATGCCGGGCATGTATCATGGCGAAGATTACGATGTCGCAGGCTTTTGTGTCGGAGTCGTTGAAAAAGCAAACATCATTGATGGCAGCAAAGTCAGCACAGGCGATGCGTTAATTGCCGTCGCCTCTTCAGGGCCCCATTCCAATGGTTTTTCACTCATTCGTAAAATTATTGAAGTCTCTCAAGCTGATTTGGCTCAAGAGTTGGCAGGAAAAACACTAGCACAACATCTGCTCGAACCAACCCGAATTTACGTGAAATCGGCGTTAGCCATGATTGAAGAATGCGATATTCATGCGATTTCTCATATTACAGGCGGGGGTTTCTGGGAAAACATTCCACGTGTGCTACCTAAAAACACCAAAGCGATCATTGATGGTAAAAGTTGGGAGTGGCCTGAAATTTTCCAATGGTTACAAGAAGCTGGTAACGTTGATACCCATGAAATGTACCGCACCTTCAACTGCGGCGTTGGGCTGGTCATTGCTCTACCACAAGAGCAGGCTAAACGGGCTATTGCTATTTTAGAAAGCTTTGGCGAAACGGCCTGGTCTCTCGGTCACATTGCTTCAGCTCAAGACAACGACGAACAGGTGGAGATTCAATAACACCATGAAAAACATTGTCGTTTTAATTTCAGGCAGTGGCTCAAATCTACAAGCCATTATTGATGCAGTAGAAAATAAACACATTACGAACGCCCACATTGTGGGTGTTATCTCCAATCAATCAAAGGCTTTTGGACTACAGCGAGCCAAACGTCATGGCATTCCAACACAAACAATCTCACACACCGATTACTCGACACGTGAAGATTACGATCAAACGCTCATCAAAAGCCTACAACAGTATCAGCCCGATCTCATCGTATTAGCCGGTTTTATGCATATTCTTACCCCCGCCTTTATTCATGCATTTAAAGACAGAATCGTGAATATTCACCCATCTTTATTACCCAAGTATCCGGGACTGCATACCCACCAAAGAGCCATTGATGAAGGTGATAAAACACATGGAACCAGTGTCCATTTTGTAACAGAAGAATTAGATGGGGGGCCAGTGATCCTACAAGCTAAAGTGCCTATTTTCGCCAAAGATAAAGCAGACGATGTGATGGAACGCGTTCAACAACAAGAATATCGAATTTATCCACTTGTCATTCAATGGTTTGTTAATGACCGTTTGCAGCTTAAAGACCATAAAGCATGGTTAGATAATCTCTCGTTACCCGACCAAGGCTATGCCACAAAATAAAACAAAACGCAGCCGATTGGCTGCGTTTCTTCAATCAATATTCACCGCGTTACGCGTATAAATCAATTCGCCAAAATGAAAAGCATTAAATTCACCTGTTTTCATTTTTTGCCACTGTTCATTATTCGTCAAAGGTTGAGTCGCAATCACTGTCACCACGTCTTTTGCGGTCGTTTCTCTTTGAAAATCAATGGTAACATCTTCATCAATTAAAGACGCTTTACCAAAAGGTGCTCGACGTGTGATGTGGTGTAAATTATTGGTGCAGTACGCCAACACATACTTTCCATCACTCAACAGCATGTTGTACACACCTAAGCCACGTAACTCATCACAGCGAGTGGCAATAAACTCAAAGACAGGTTCCCATAATGTAGGAGGATAAGGAAACTCTGCATCCAATTGATTGAGCAACCAACAAAATGCACGTTCGCTGTCCGTCTCACCCACAGGTTTACTGTAACCGTCTGCCAAACTTTCGTAATCTGAAAGCTGACCATTATGAGCAAACGTCCAATAACTGCCCCACAATTCACGAGTAAACGGGTGAGTATTTTCCAAACGCACCCCACCTCGATTTGCCTGTCGAATGTGGCTGATCACCGCACAACTTTTTATCGGATATTGCTGCACCAATTTAGCGATTTCAGACTGACAACTGGGTGTCGGATCTTTAAACGTTCGGCATCCCTTTCCTTCATAAAAAGTGATCCCCCAGCCATCACGATGTGGACCCGTCTTGCCTCCACGCTGCATTAACCCCGTAAAACTGAAGCAAATGTCCGTTGGCACATTAGCACTCATGCCTAATAATTCACACATCGCTGATCACTCCTCATTGCGCCATTACTGCGCTTTTGCCATCTCTTTTTCCACCAGCATGATCAATAAATGGATAACTTTAATGTGGATTTCTTGAATACGATCCGCGTACCCAAAATGCGGAACACGAATCTCAACATCAGCCAAACCCGCCATTTTACCGCCATCTTTACCTGTTAGCGCAATAATGCTCATTTTCTTGGCTTTCGCCGCTTCAATCGCTTTTAAAATATTGGCTGAATTTCCTGACGTTGATAAACACAACAACACATCACCAGAACGACCCACCGCTTCCACATAACGTGAAAATACATGGTCAAAACCAAAATCATTACTCACGCAAGACAAATGGCTCGGATCAGAAATTGCAATGCCCGCATAGCCCGGACGATCTTCGCGATAGCGACCCGTTAACTCTTCAGCAAAGTGCATCGCATCGCAGTGAGAGCCACCATTACCACAAGATAGCACTTTGCCTTCTTGTTGGAACGACTTTGCCAACAGCACCGCTGCCGCTTCTATCGCAGCGAGATTATTATCGTCATTGAGAAAGCGATTTAACACTTCTGCTGCTTCGTCCAATTCAGCGCGAATCAAATCTTGATACATACGTTTATTCTCTCATAATCAATGAAAAATGACGACTTACCTGCTCGATAAAGAGACAAATAGCATCACAACAATAGGAGCAGTGTACCTAGAAATCATGAGATCTGTCGACAATTGCTGCATGGCATTGTGAAGGTTTCAACATAAATTCTAACAAGCTCGCTCTTTTCAGGCGCCATCGCCTTTCACTTTCTTTTTATTGACTCTTTTAAAAAAAATACCTCATAAAGTGACAAGTTCACACTAAGATTAAGAGGTAAGACCTCTTACCTTTAAAAAGGAGTCAACCATGATCACCACATTGATTGTAATCGGCTTGATATTAGTAAGTGCTATTTTGATCTACCATGAAGTCCCTTTTCAGAAAATAAGCATAACACTCAGTCTATTAACCCTGATTACGAGCCTTGTCGGCACGCTGCCTATCTTTATTCCAATCCTCATTATTACGCTAACG
The DNA here is from genome assembly GCA_947039525.1 of uncultured Photobacterium sp. Taxonomy (GTDB): domain Bacteria; phylum Pseudomonadota; class Gammaproteobacteria; order Enterobacterales; family Vibrionaceae; genus Photobacterium. Next base: position 4,646 of record CAMQZF010000044.1, read on the forward strand.
GTCATTGGTAACGTGACTCACCTGCGTCAAACTTGGCTGACTCAACCTCTTTTCCGTCAATTCAAAACTCAGCTACCGACGATGTCCAAAACAGAGAAAGAAGCCTTAGCAGCGGGCACCGTATGGTGGGAGGCTGAACTTTTTCAGGGAAAACCCAACTGGGCAACATTGCATGACATTCCGAAACCACAATTAACGACAGAAGAAACCGAATTTTTAAATGGCCCAGTTAATGTGTTGTGTCGAATGACGAACGATTTTGAAATTACCCATACTTACGCCGACCTACCCCCTGAAATTTGGCAATATTTAAAAGATGAAAAATTCTTTGCCATGAACATCACAAAGAAATACGGCGGACTCGAATTTTCTGCTCACGCACAATCTTTGGTATTAAAAAAGTTAGCTGGAATGTCAATGTTGCTGGCCTCCACCGTGGGCGTACCCAATTCATTAGGTCCTGGTGAGCTGTTGCACCATTACGGTACCCGAAAACAAAAAGACCATTATTTACCACGTTTGGCAGAGGGAACGGAAATTCCATGCTTTGCGCTAACAAGCCCTGAGGCGGGATCCGATGCTGGCTCCATTCCTGACCTTGGAATTGTTGCTTACGATATGTGGAAAGGTGAGCGTACTTTGGGTATGTATTTAACCTGGAACAAACGCTATATCACTCTCGCCCCCATTGCCACAGTGCTTGGGCTTGCTTTTCAACTTCGCGATCCGGAACATTTACTGGGCAACAAAACCCACTTAGGCATGACTTGTGCTCTTATTCCCACTCATCTTGATGGTATTGAAATAGGGCGTCGTCATTTCCCCTTAAACATTCCTTTTCAAAATGGCCCGACACGAGCAAAAAGCTTATTTGTTCCTCTCGACTTTATTATTGGCGGCCCAAAGATGGCAGGACAAGGCTGGCGCATGCTGGTTGAATGCTTATCCATTGGACGCGGCATCACACTCCCCGCCAATGCTACTGGAGGGGCAAAAATGACCGCATTAGCAACGGGAGCTTATGCCCGTATTCGCCGTCAATTCAAATTGCCCATAGGGAAAATGGAAGGCATAGAGGCACCACTGGCTCGCTTAGCTGGACGTGCCTATATGATGGAGGCCGCCTCTCAATTGGCTGTCACTGGCATTGATTTGGGTGAGAAACCCTCTGTCCTCTCTGCTATCGTCAAATACCACTGCACTCATTTAGGCCAGCAATGTACTTTAGATGCGATGGATGTCGTCGGCGGTAAAGGGATTTGTCTTGGTGAACGCAATTTCACCGCCCGAGGCTATCAAGGTGCCCCTATCGCAGTCACCGTTGAAGGTGCCAATATTTTAACACGATCCATGATCATCTTTGGACAAGGTGCCATTCGTTGTCACCCTTATGTTTTAAATGAAATGGCCGCCGTCCAAGAAGCTGATACCACCGTAGGTTTGCACAAATTCGACCGTATTATCTACGATCATATTGGCTTTACCTTACGTAATGCTCTGCGCAGTATTTGGTTTGGGCTCACTCAAGCACGATTCAGCCAAACCCCTTACCATAATGCTCACCACCACCAGCAACTTAATCGAGACAGCGCCAATCTCGCTTTATTAGCTGATATTACAATGGCAATCTTAGGGGGTAAGCTCAAACGAAAAGAACGACTCTCTGCTCGATTGGGCGATCTTCTCAGTCTTCTGTATTTAAACTCAGCAACCTTAAAACGCTTTCACGACGATGGACACCCACAAGCCGATCAACCTTTAATTGATTGGGTATTGCGAAACAATCACCATCAAACTCAGCAAACGCTACAAAAAATCCTCAGTAATTACCCCAATCGCCTGATCGCACGCATCCTAAAATGGTGCTTATTTCCACTGGGCATGCCTCATTCCACTCCCACTGAAGACAGTTTGGATCAAAAATGCGCACAATTATTACAAACTCCAAACGAAACACGAGATCGGATTGGACAAGGTCAATTTTTAGAACCTATTAAAGGCTGCCCAATGGGGTTATTAGAAAGTGCGTTACGCGATATCTTGCAAGCTGAGCCCATTTTTGATCGTATTAATCAACAACGAGAAAAACCACATCCTTTCATGAATCTGGATCAACTCGCTCAAGAAGCATTACAACGTACTTGGATAACCACAGAGGAAGCGCAAATTTTAATTCGAGCTGAACACTGCCGCTTGCAAAGTATTAAAGTCGATGATTTTGATCCTAACGCTTTAGCACAAGCCTCTCAACATAACCCCAACATCAACAGCGCCGCTTAATTCTATCAATCTTTGGGGAAAATTAAGGATGACTGAAAACGGCGTTGACGAATATCCCAACGTCGTTTCCCCATAATTCCGCCACCAAATAACAACAAGAGCGTAGTATTCATAAGAACGATCATTGAAATAGAAGGCAAAGACGCTGAATTATCCATCGCAACATAAGAAGAGAAAAAAGGCTCAGGGCTGATCGGCGTAACAATTGAACGTAATACCGTTTGATAATAAGGCGGCAGTACAAAGACTAACTCTCGCTGTGTCATACTGTCGGTCGCGTATGCCCAGCCAGACCAATGGTATAACCCCATTTGATCACCAGTACTCAGCAACAAATTCAAATCACGTTGATCTGGTTCTGATAATCCTTGCTGCACATCAACCGTAAGATCTGGATTTCGGCGACGCACATGCACTGCAAGTGAGCCCGCCACCACTCCATCATGTTGAGACTTCAGCTGTAAACGAGATAATTCAACTTGATGATTCTCTGAATCGGTTTCTGAAAATGCCATTGTCATAGGGGAAGGATAAACAAAAACAGATTGCTCTTGAGTTCGAATTGCAATCGCGTTGCGTGATTGCAATTGTAAACGATACTCCCCAATGGGCGCATTAACCGAAAGGGCTAATGTAAACTCTCCATCACCGGCAACTTCATCTAACTCAGCCCCATCATCTTTAAATAAGCCTAAATCAATCCAACGAAAAGCAGTCGACGACTCTTCTTCTGACAGAGGTAATAACCGAGCAGATAATTTCAAATGAGACAGAAAATGTGGATCGATCACCGCCGAGCTTTTATCTCGCAAACGAGCGGTGAATTTAAGTTGTTCATTCTGATATAACCGATGTGGAAGTGGATCCACATCCAACCAAATATCAGATAAGACCAACACTTTATTATGAGAGCTGACTTTCCCCACAGCCTGCCACGGTCCCGGCATTGGATTCACAATTGAGACAATGTCGGTATCACTATCCTGAAACCATGAAACGTTCTCTGGATGCTTAATAGCATAATATTTGCGACCATCCGGTTGAATCAACATCCACAGGTAAGGTCTGTGGTTCACGCTGAACCACAAAAGTCACGTGATCCACCGCATTATCCAATCGAAAACGATTATCCAACCATGTACTTTGTGTCACCGCTTGCGCTTGAATCGACCACGATAGCCAATAACACATCACATACCCGAACTTTTTCAGCATAATCATCCTTGTTGATACTGAACGTTACTCATCGATTATAACGCTATATCGTCTCTCCATAACACCGGTGTTTTCTTTGCAATTAAATCCAAACGGGCTTCATGAGCAATCAGTTCTTCCGTCGAACATTTCACCACTTTTAATGGCAAACGATCTGAGGCTAAACGCTGAATCCCACCTTGTTGCTCACTCTCACTCGATCCTTCTCGATTATTTAAAGCTAACGACGTTTGCCCACCGGTCATCAATAAATAAACATCAGCCAGAATTTCGGCATCGAGCAAAGCGCCGTGCAACGTACGATGCGAGTTATCAATACCATAGCGAGTACACAGCACATCCAAATTATTCCGCTTTCCTGGAAATAATTTTTTCGCCATATCTAAGGTATCTGTTACATGACAAAAATCCGTAGTTTGCTCACGAGTGCGATTCAACAAACGAAATTCATGATCCATGAAACTTACGTCGAAGGGCGCGTTGTGAGCAACTAGCTCAGCACCACGAATAAAATTAATAAACTCACCGTGAATATCCGCATATTCTGGTTTATCCACTAAAAATTCGTCAGTAATACCGTGAACCGCAATGGCTTCAGGATCAATAACGCGATCAGGTTTAATGTAAACGTGGAAAGTCTTGCCTGTTAACTTACGATTGATGATCTCAACCGCACCAATTTCAATGATTCGGTGCCCCTCATAAACGGGACCACCTTCGGTATTCATACCAGTCGTTTCGGTATCGAGGACAATAATGCGTTCAGAAGTAGCGTTCATAATTCAATCTGTGTCAGACTCTTAAGTTTTCTTAATAGAGATACTATCAAATATGACGAAGCAGGTAGAGATTTTCACCGATGGATCGTGCCTAGGCAACCCTGGCCCCGGTGGTTACGGTGTCGTTATGCGATACAAGCAACATGAAAAACACCTCAATAACGGTTATCAACTCACGACGAATAATCGTATGGAACTCTTAGCGGCCATTAAAGGTTTAGCTGAACTGAAAGAATCTTGTCAGGTTGATTTGACCACGGACAGCCAATATGTTCGTCAAGGCATTACTCAATGGATCCATAACTGGAAAAAACGAGGGTGGAAAACCGCGGATAAAAAACCAGTCAAAAATGCCGATTTATGGCAACAGCTAGAAAAAGAAACAGAACGTCATACCGTTGAGTGGCACTGGGTTAAAGGACATACGGGGCATCCTGAAAATGAAAAATGCGACGAACTCGCACGAGCGGCCGCGGAAAATCCGACTCTTATCGATCATGGTTACCAAAGTGAATCATGAAGAGGATTTCGATGACTTAGAAGGCACATTGGACTTATCACAATTGGAAGGCTGAGTTCGATAATTTAACGATAATGGTGACAAAGCAGGACGAAGTTTCCACCTTGGCTCTATCGGCTTTAAAGGAAATGAGCGTTTTCTCGCCACCATAAAATAAAAGCACCCAAATGACGATGAGCGTTCTGTTAATCGCTCATTCCACCATTTAGAAATACATTTTTTTGAAGTTGGCTGAAAAAGTGAAAAAACATCACACTCAATCACTTCATAATTCAGCACACTCAACCAATCTTTCACACGCATGGGCAAAAACATTTGCCCTGACCAAGGATAATCATGTCGATTCCAAGGAAAAAGGCCACGTATACCCAAACTGCTTAATGGATTACAGCCAGAAATGATCAAATACCCGTCATCCACCATGACACGATCGATTTCTCGCAATAGCTGATGAGGATCACTGTAGAAGTCCAATTGATGTGCAAGAACACAAACATCAAAAGATTTCTCTAAAAATGGCAAGGCGTCAAAATTTGCCACCATCGTATGCGCCGGATTCGTGGCATCAATACACACTTGATGATAGATTGCACACTCGGTGGTATCTAATTCGCCACTCAATCCACCAAGCTTTAATAAATGGTATCCAAATAATTTACTGTGCCATTCATTAAAACGAGTTTGAATCGCCTGACGTATCCATTTACCATTCGGCAATTGCGCCCAAGAGTAAGGCGCGTCAATATGTTGTAAAGTTCGTGCTGGCTTCATAGGTTAGTGCTCAACACCCCGAAGGTTGGAGACCGATTTTATGCTAATGATTAAAAGCATACCTGCATTTAAAGACAATTACATCTGGATGATTAAAAACTCAGATAATCATTGCGTGGTCGTTGATCCCGGTGATGCAAGCGCGGTGCTCAAAGTATTGCAAGAAGAATCACTGATTCTAGACGCTATTTTGATTACTCACCATCACTGGGATCATATTGATGGCATCAGTGAATTAAAGCGTCATTATCGAAACACCAAAATTGTAGGGCCTGACGATGAACCGATTCCCGGCTTAACCCAAGGGGTTCAAGACGGTGATCAAGTCGAGTTATTTGGCGAACGATTCATGGTTATTGCCGTACCCGGTCATACTTCGGGTCATGTGGCTTATGTCGGCGATGAAAAGCTATTTTGTGGCGACGCACTATTTTCTGCGGGTTGCGGGCGCATTTTTGAAGGCACACCAGAGCAAATGTACCATTCGTTACAAAAATTAGCCGCACTGCCTGATGAGACACAAGTGTACTGTGCTCACGAATACACCACCAACAATTTGTCCTTCGCTTTGGTTGCTGAACAAGATAATCCTCATTTACAACGCTACCGCGAAGAAGTTAGCCGCTTACGCGCACAAGGCATCAGCACAATTCCATCCAATATGGGTCTTGAAAAGCGTATTAACCCATTTTTACGTTGCGATCAAAGCAGCATAAAAAAATCGGTCTCTGATCGTACTCAAGACACATCAGATCTTGGGACCTTTATTGCATTAAGATGTTGGAAAGACGAATTTTAATCTAGCCTCTTGTCACTTAGGTGGGTGACGACGTATTATCATCACCCATTTAGGGACATTAGGTTAGATGCATGAAAACCCGAGCTTTATTAATTAGTGCTTTGTTATTGACGGGTTGTCAGACCATCAATACACAACAAACATCGCCACAACCTGACACAGAAGTTAAAACGAACTCGGACACTCAAGCCCTTCTCTTACCTTCCCCAATCATATTGCCTGACGCACCAAGCAATCAAACAACGACACCCGTGAAAAAAAGTACGGCGACAAAGTCGGTTATCAATCGACTGAATACCACGTCTAATGCCGATTTATGGCCAATTTTAACGCGAAAAATTTCATTGAATGTGCCCAATGACCCTCGTATTCGCCAATATCGTCGCTGGTACTTAAAGAACCCTGAACACATTCGTATTGTAGCTCAACGTGCAGAACCTTTTTTATATTACATTACCCAACAAGTAAAAAAACGCGGCATGCCATTAGAAATTGCTCTACTGCCGATCGTTGAAAGTTCTTTTGACCAATTCGCACATTCATCCAGCAATGCCGGTGGTTTATGGCAAATTATCCCAGCGACAGGGCGTAAATTTGGCTTAAAACAAAACACTTGGTATGACGGACGTTATGACGTTATTGAGTCCACTCAAGCCGCATTGGATTTACTTCAATACTTACACAACAAATTCAATAATTGGCCATTAGCACTTGCTGCCTATAACTGTGGTGAAGGGCGTGTTTTCCGTGCTATGCGTAAAAACAAAGCCAAAGGTTTACCCACTGATTTTTGGGCTCTGTCTCTTCCAAGAGAAACTAGTGACTATGTGCCAAAATTGTACGCGATTGCCGATATTATTAACCACCCAACACAATATGGGCTGCGTATTCCGGCCATTCCCAATAAGCCAGCAATTAGCATTGTCAAACCCAATGTACAAATGGACTTAGCTGTTATTGCACGCTATGCAGGTCTTTCATTAAATGAAATTAAAGCGTTAAATCCAGCGTTCAATCATGGCATCACCGCACCTGGGCATACCAATATCTTATTGCCAATCAATGCCGTAAGTCGCTTCAATCAACAATTTGCTCGCCATGATAAAAAAGGATTTGAAACTGTTACTTACATCGTAAAATCAGGGGATAGCTTAGGAAAGATCGCCCAACGCTATAACTCAAGCACCCGTGATATTGAACAAATTAATCGCCTTAAAAATCACACGATTCGTATTGGGCAACGCCTAACCATTCCAGTACTTCAAAGTACAAAACCCATGTATTTTGCACAAGCACCTCAAAAAAACACTTATACGCTTAAAAATTCATACTACACCGTTAAATCAGGTGATTCATTAAGCCAAATAGCACAACGCTATAAAATGAGCACATCCGCTTTAATGGCATTAAATAACATAAAAAATACACAGCAAACCCTACGGATAGGGCAAAACATCAAAATTGCCAAAACGACAAAAAGGACAACGCAATACATTAAAAACAGTCAAAAAACGAACTACGCCTCAATCGGTCGCTATGTCGTGAAAAATGGTGACAGTTTATGGACAATCGCCAATCAATACGATGTGTCCGTTAATCAACTGGCTAAATGGAATGATTTAAAAACCTCTCATCCATTACGAGTGGGACAAAATATCACCATCAAAAATGCCCCAATTCATTAATAATAAGAACTAAGAATGAATCCATCATCAAATCCATTTATCGCTTTACTTGATTTATTTCGCTCACCAATCGCTTGTTTTAGCGCACTGCATCAACGTCCACTATGGGGTGTATTTCCCTATATTATAACCCTACTAGGCAGCTTTCTTATTTGGGGCGCGTATTTTGATCACGTTAACTTTCAATGGCTAAGTCAAACGATGGTAAGTCAATTTACGAATGGAAAACAAACTCTCGATCCAAGTTGGTTAAGTAAAGAAGTACTGCTTGCAGGAGAAGTGTTCAGCGATATCATGGGACGCACCGCTTGCCTCTTTGTATTGGCGCTATGGCTACGATTAGCAACAAAACAAAGCCAACTTCAACACAGTTATGCCAAATGGTTAGCAGCAGCCTGTTTTATCAGCTTACCCTCCATTATTGGTGATGTTGCCAGTTACATTAATATTTTATTTAACCACACACCAATGCTACCAACGTGGGCTGACCTCAACAGTTTAAATGCGTTTATCAAATTACCACTGAACAGCATCTGGTCACCGTTTATTACGGCAACCCCGATTTTGATGCCTTGGTATATCGCATTAACCTATGCGGTCATCTGTACTTGGACGGATTTCAACCGAGCAAAAGCCATTGTTATTGCCGTATTACCCTGGGTAATGATTATTATTGGTTGGCCTTTAATGACGTTAACACTTTAAAATCAACAATAATTGGATTGTGGTCAGAAGCATCGGTTTTCGGTGCTTCTGCTTTTATCATCTCTAAACCACGATAGTAAACATGATCCAATGGCTGGCCAAACACACGTAAACGCTGATCCTGTCCCAATACCACTTCAGATAAACGTAAGTCTCGTGCAAATTGATGAACCACATTCAATCGAGCTTTGCGCCACGTATTGAAATCACCCGCTAAGATAATGGGTCCAGTATGTTGTGAGAGTACGGCTTCTAAAGCCGTTAGTTGCGCCTTATAGTCATTCAGACCCCAAGCAAAGTTAACTCCATGCAAATTCACAACGGCCAACGTTTGGCCGTCAGATAATGCATATTCAGCCAGTAATGCCGACTTAGGCAAGCGTAACCAAGGCTCCATCGCTAAATAAGCACACGTGGATAAAGACTTCACCGTGGATAAATTCATCACACCTGCTGAGGTATTTTGAAACTTAAAGGCATTAGCCATGGTGACTTGCCAATGTGATTGATGCAAATATTCGCTTAAATCACTCGTTAATTTCGCTTCCTGCAATAAAATTAATTCACTTGTCTTCGCATATTGATTTAATGCTGATCGCCAATTATCTTTTTGCTGTTTATAAATATTCCAAACCGTAATGGTCAAATAACCATCCATATCCAACGGCTTAGCCGCAGCATATTCTGCACAATGATAAGAAAGAACAGGATGAATTACATTATCAATAATTTCAGGCTGTTGAGAGACATCAAACGAACGAACAGAGAATAATACTGTTGCCAATAATGATGCAGAAACACCAGAGGCAATCCATTTACCATAACGAATCATTAGCCATACTCATCAAAAAGAAAAACAGCATCCTTGCTTCACAATCACTTAATAATGAATACCATTATCATAATAAGCATCTGGATTTAACGCCGTAAACACCACGGCAATATCAAGCGACTCTTCAATATGATCTCTAAGACAATCTGTAATCACCTTAGCAACACGATCACGTGTTTCCTGACCACGTTCAAACCAAAGCACTTCAATAAAAGGATAAGCACTGACCTCTTCCCCATCAAAGATGAAAGTCGTTGGAATAGACTCTAATGTGAAATGATTTCGAGGAGAATTCATTATTGGTTGCAACTCGTCCAGTAACTTAACTGAAATCGTTTTTAAAATATTATTATCAACTGCACGAAATCTAATATGAGGCATAAAAATTTTCTAATAAGTAAATATTGAGAGAAAACATGGTAGCACAATCAGAAAAAAAGAGAAAAAGTGAGCAAAAAAGAAGAGAGATAAAAATCACAGATACAAAAAAGCCTTGTCTTTCGACAAGGCTTTTTTATGAAAGTATGGCAGGGGT
>CAMQZF010000045.1 GCA_947039525.1 uncultured Photobacterium sp.
AGATCATAGCCGGTGACTGGAGTTCAGACGTGTGCTCTCCCGATCTCTTCATATTGCTTTTCTAGCCAATTGGGGATCTTCACATTATTCATATTTGCAAATCGACGAGCTTGTTTCATGTTGGACACAGGTAAAATGCCTGGCACGATTTCAACATCAATCCCAGCCGCGGCACAACGATCTCGAAAACGTAAATAACTTTCTACATCAAAGAAGAATTGCGTAATCGCTCGGCTGGCTCCAGCATCGACTTTGCGCTTTAAATTAATCAGATCCGCTTGCGCATTCTTCGCTTCTGGGTGTATTTCAGGGTACGCAGCAACTGAAATATCAAAATCCGCTTCACTGCGTAATAACTCAACCAAATCTGTAGCGTACATTTCAGGCTTCACACCCGCCTCAGGTAAGTCACCACGCAATGCAACCAAATGACGAATGCCATTATTCCAATAATCTCTCGCAATCGAACGCAGCTCATTAGGAGAAGCATCAATACAAGTGAGATGTGGGGCGGCAATCAAGCCAGTTTGATCTTTAATATCTTTAATAATGGAATGAGTACGATCACGTTCACCTGAATTCGCACCATACGTCACCGAAACAAACGTTGGCTTTAAATTCTTTAAACGATGGATTGAGCGCCACAGCGTCTCTTCCATTTGCTCACTACTCGGGGGGAAAAACTCAAATGACACATTGATTTTACCATCCAAATCAACCAAGTTTTGATTCAATGCATCCAAATGATTTGCGTACGACGATCCCATGATTCACTCCTTTGCAACACACGGCTTACGAGAACGAAGTCGTGTCTTATTCCATTAAGTCACTGACGATTTTAGCCGTCTATATGTCCATAGATTGTCGTTCAACAGCGAGAATGTCAATATAATGAACATGAACATCCTTCACATTCATAACACAATATTTTCACATTAAGAAACAATATTCAGTCTTTATTGAGCCGAAGAAAAGGCATACTCAAGATCTTCAATCAAATCATTAACGTCTTCTAAGCCGACTGACAGTCGCAATAAAGATTGAGATATTCCTGCCGCCAATTGTGCCTCATCTGACATCGCTCGGTGCGTCATACTGGCTGGATGTGCTATTAAACTCTCCGTTCCACCTAATGACTCCGCTAAAGAAAAACACGACAAATTCTGAATAAATTGAGTCAGTTGCTCATTCGTGCCAGCAAACTCAAAACTGATCATAGATCCAAAACCCAGCTGTTGTATCTTTGCCAATTCATGACCCGCATGACTTGATAAACTCGGATGATAAACCGTACCAACCAGCCTTTGTGTCTGCAAATAAGCAATGATCGCCAACGCATTACTTTCATGCATCTTCATACGAGGCACTAAAGTTCGCAAACCACGCAACATAAGATAAGAATCAAATGCGCCACCCGTCGATCCCAAACAATTTCCCCACCATGCCAAACTTTCCGCATGGGCTTGTGTTTTTGCAATCACGACACCACCCAATACATCTGAATGACCATTTAAATATTTCGTCGTAGAGTGAACCACAAAATCGGCGCCTAAAGACAAAGGCAATTGGAATATAGGAGAAAGGAAAGTGTTATCCACCGCCACCAAAGCATCAACTGCCTGAGCTTGTTGACTCAGTTGCTTAACATCGACCACTCGCAACAAAGGATTAGAGGGGGTTTCAATCCATAATAACGTTGGTTTTTTGGCTAAAGCCTCTGCAACCGCTTGAGGATCGGTTTGGTCAATAAATAAGACTTGAAAATCGCCTTTTTGCGCACGCGTATCAAACAATCGATACGTACCTCCATAACAATCATGGGGAGCAATCAGCAAATCATCGGGACCTAACAACGCAGACACCAATAAATTCATAGCAGACGTACCACAATTGGTGACAACAGCCCCTGCACCTCCTTCTAAATCAGAAAGAGCTTCAGCCAATGTATTACGAGTAGGGTTACCAGAGCGGGAATAATCGTATTGAGGAACTTCGCCTAATTGAGAGAATCCATAGGTCGACGTCAAATAAATGGGCGGCACAACCGCGTGATATTGAGAGTCAGACTCAATTCCGGCACGAACCGCAATCGTGGCACTGTTTTTTGGCTTCATAACGCATCATCCTTGTTATTAAACACATTTATGAATGTAACTCATCCTGAAGTCACACTACTGATAAGATTTTTAGACATCAATACCGCTAGACGTCCTATTCTTTTTGCTTAAACTGCATAATACCGTTAAAATTCTCCTTCAAACACGTTGATTCATCCCCTTTTAGATTCATCCTAACATTGCTGAGAAGGTAAACATGACAGAGTGGAATGGCGAGTACATTAGCCCTTACGCAGAACATGGTAAGAAAAATGAACAAGTCAAAAAAATTACGGTTTCGATTCCTTTAAAGGTGTTAAAAATCTTGACCGATGAACGCACTCGCCGCCAAATCAAAAATCTTCGCCACGCAACCAACAGCGAACTGTTATGCGAAGCGTTTCTGCACGCTTACACAGGTCAACCTTTGCCAACAGATGAAGATATTCGTAAAGATCGCCCAGATGATCTGCCAGCGGAAGCCAAAGCCATCATGGATGAAAAAGGCATCGACTACGACGATATTAATAATTAAATAATTACCATATAAAAAAAAAGGATGCCAAGGCATCCTTTTTTTCAAATTCTGTCTGAAAATTACTTAACAGAAAGCGCACCGAAACGCTTGTTGAATTTATCAACACGACCACCAGTGCTAACTTGACGTTGCTTACCAGTGTAGAACGGGTGACATTTGTCACATACGTCTAGGTTGATTGAATCTTTGCTCATAGTTGAGTTAAATTCAAAAGTGTTACCACAAGAACATTTAGCAGAAACTTCGTGGTAATTTGGGTGGATACCGTCTTTCATGGGAAAACCTCAGTCGATAAGGCCGTGTCGCTCTCCCGAACCAAAGCCGGGCACCACACGTCATTAGATAAAAACGCCATATTCAATAGCGATATAATTAGGCGGCGTATAGTAATCAATCATCTAAATAGAATCAACCAATGTTGTTTTTTTTCTCTCACTCGTTTTTCTAGGAAGTTTAAACTGACTCTATGAAAACCTCTTTCATCCATTTATTAAAAAATACTTTAATCAATAAAAACAAAGACATTTAAACTTTATATTGCGATAAATATCACATAACCAATGTAAATTATGCCATTAAGCGCATGTTTAATCCTTTCAATACAGCCTACAATGATTTTCATAATCAACCCCATCATTCAGTTCTGATCAAAAGGACACACAGATAGTTCAAGACAAAGAGGACGAAAAATTATGGCGACAATGAAGGACGTTGCCCAGCTTGCCGGAGTTTCAACTGCCACTGTATCCCGAGCACTGATGAATCCCGAGAAAGTATCGGCATCCACTCGAAAGAAAGTTGAACAAGCTGTAATGGAAGCTGGATATTCCCCCAATTCTCTTGCGCGCAATTTACGCCGTAATGAGTCCAAAACAATCATCGTGATTGTGCCTGACATCTGTGATCCTTATTTCACGGAAATTGTACGGGGGGTTGAAGAAGCAGCATTGGCTCAAGGTTATCTCGTCTTATTAGGCGACAGTGGTCAACAGCTCGCGCGTGAAAGCTCATTTGCAAATTTGGTATTCACCAAGCAAGCTGATGGCATGTTGTTATTAGGCAGTAAAGTGCCTTTTGATGTCAGCAAAGCCGAACAAAAAAATCTACCACCGATGGTCATGGCGTGTGAATACGCCCCTGAATTAGAATTGCCGACGGTCCATATTGATAACCTCACCTCCGCTTTTGAAGCCGTAAATTACCTCACTCAAATGGGTCACATGAAAATAGGCCAAATTTGTGGGGCAAACAATGCGTCTTTATCCCAATTTAGAAAACAAGGTTATCAACAAGCATTACGTCGTGCTGACATCACACTCAACCCAGCCTACACCGTTCAAGGAGACTTATCGTTCGAAGGTGGGGCTCGCGCTGTCAATGCCTTGTTGTCGCTACCAGAGCCACCAACCGCATTATTTTGTCACAGCGATATGATGGCAATTGGTGCAATGCAACAGGCGAAACGTTTGGGTTTCCGCATCCCGCAAGATTTATCCATTGTTGGATTTGATGACATTCAATTTGCTGAATATTGTGATCCACCATTGACCACAGTTTCACAACCGCGTTATCAAATCGGTTATCAGGCAATGAATATGTTGCTTGATCAATTGAAAGGCAAAGAAATTCCAGCAGGTTCTCGCTTACTGGACGCCAAATTGGTTATTCGTGAAAGTGTCTGTTCACGTATTTAGCACAATCTAGCCTAAATAAACCATTTTGATGAGTTATCATAAGATAACTCATCATTTTCTATCGATATACGCTCTAAGACTAGTCAGGTCTTAGACAAGTTTGTACCATATCCCTCTTTCATTCTCGGTTTGATAAATTGAATCATTGTGGCTACTAAAGACTACGTAAAACGCGGACGAGCTCAAAAAGCACCCGTCACTCAAAAAAAAGTTAAAAACTCTCCCCAACTGAAAAAATATTGGGGTGCGAAGATCATCGTCATTATTGTTTGTTTAATGACCGCCACAGCCTACGGCATTTATCACCATAAACACAAAGCCACACAACCAGCAGATAACGAACAGACTTCTGCTCAAACAACCAATAAAAACACCACGGCACCGGCATCAGCCGAGGTAACACCAAAGGCTAAACCTGAAACGGTCACATCTAAGACAACAAAAACGGATAAGACCCCCGAAAAGCCAGTTACCAAAATAAGCAAAGAAAAAGCGTTACCGGCATTGCCACAAGAACAATGGAATTACATTGAACAATTAGAAACCAAAGTCATTCCCGTCAAAGAAAAGAAACAATACGATTTACCAAGCCAGCCATTCCTAATGCAATGCGGCGCGTACCGTTCACGTTCTCAAGCAGAACGTCGCCAAGCACAAATCGCATTAGCAGGCTTTGAAAGCCAAATTCGTGTTAGCCAACAAAAAAGTACTTGGTATCGCGTCATATTAGGTCCTTATCCTCGCCGTCGTCTTGCTGGTCAAGCTCGCGCGCAAATGCATTTACATGGCATTGAAGGGTGTGCCGTTTGGCAATGGGATTTATAAGTCATTTAAATAGGGTGTGTTTGCACCCTATTTTCTTTTCTAATTAAGCAACCGCATCAAACTCTTACCTTTTCAGAGAATCTGTCCCTCACAACCTCTTTTTACTTGAAAATTGCCCTAGGAATCCCCAGATATAAAAACAATACTGATATCGGTCTCATTCAGATCGAGAGACTCAAAGAGGTTTTCACCGTGACAACAATCGTATCTGTACGCCGAAATGGCAAAGTCGTGATCGCAGGTGATGGTCAGGTTTCCCTTGGCAACACCGTCATGAAAGGCAACGCTCGCAAAGTTCGTCGTCTTTATCACAACAAAGTATTAGCAGGTTTTGCCGGCGGTACTGCCGACGCATTCACCCTTTTTGAGCGCTTTGAGCGCAAATTAGAAATGCATCAGGGTCACCTAACCAAAGCGGCCGTTGAACTCGCCAAAGACTGGCGTACGGATCGCGCATTACGTCGTCTTGAAGCTATCTTAGCCGTTGCTGACGAAACCGCGTCTTTGATTATTACGGGTAATGGCGATGTGGTTGAGCCAGAAAACGATCTGATTGCGATTGGCTCTGGTGGTAACTTTGCTCAAGCAGCCGCCATTGCATTGCTAGAAAACACTGATCTTGACGCACGAACCATTGCTGAAAAATCACTCAACATTGCCGGTGACATCTGTGTGTTCACCAACCATAACCACACGATTGAAGAACTAGAAACCAAATAAGGGCACACTTATGTCTGAGATGACACCTCGCGAAATCGTTCATGAATTAGATCGCCATATTATCGGTCAAGATAAAGCCAAACGTGCCGTTGCCATCGCACTGCGTAATCGCTGGCGTCGTATGCAACTGCCCGAAGAATTACGTGTGGAAGTCACACCAAAAAATATTCTTATGATTGGTCCAACAGGTGTTGGTAAAACTGAAATTGCACGCCGTTTAGCAAAATTAGCCAATGCGCCTTTCATTAAAGTAGAAGCCACCAAGTTCACCGAAGTGGGCTACGTTGGTAAAGAAGTAGAAACCATCATTCGTGATTTAACGGATGTCGCGGTTAAAATGATTCATCGTCAAGCAATGGAGAAAGTACAAGTTCGCGCCGATGAATTGGCCGAAGATCGTATTTTAGATGTGTTGTTGCCACCAGCTCGTGATGCTTGGGGACAAAACGAAGAAGCAGATACTAATTCAGCAACTCGCCAATCTTTCCGTAAAAAGCTACGTGAAGGAAAATTAGACGATAAAGAAATCGAAATCGACATTGCCGCACCACAAATGGGTGTCGAAATCATGGCGCCTCCAGGTATGGAGGAAATGACCAATCAACTTCAAGGCATGTTCCAAAATCTTGCGGGTAACACCAGCAAAAAACGTAAGATGAAGATCAAAGACGCGTTAAAAGCAGCCGCTGAAGAAGAAGCTTCAAAACTGGTCAATCAAGAAGAATTAAAAGAACAAGCGATCTACTCAGTTGAAAACCAAGGCATCGTGTTCATTGATGAGATTGATAAAATTTGTAAGCGTGGTGAATCATCAGGTCCAGACGTTTCCCGTGAAGGTGTCCAACGAGATCTATTGCCTTTAGTTGAAGGCAGCACAGTAAGTACGAAACACGGCATGGTGCATACGGATCACATCCTATTCATTGCATCGGGTGCGTTCCAAGTAGCAAAACCATCCGATTTGATTCCTGAGTTACAGGGACGTTTACCGATTCGTGTGGAATTAGAAGCCTTAACCAGTAATGATTTCAAACGCATTCTAACGGAGCCAAATGCCTCATTAACTGAGCAGTACAAAGCATTAATGGCAACCGAAGATGTGGATGTCGACTTTACTGCCGAAGGCATCATCAAAATTGCAGAAGCCGCATGGCGTGTGAATGAAACAACCGAAAATATTGGTGCTCGTCGTCTACACACGGTGATGGAGCGTCTAATGGAAGACATATCTTTCGATGCAACGGACAAACCTGCCGGTGAAAGTTTAGTCATTGATGCAGCCTATGTTCAAGATCATTTGGATGAATTAGTCGCAGATGAAGACTTAAGTCGCTTTATTCTATAAGTGAAACATCAAGTAAAAAACACTCAAAACGGTGCCTATTTGGCGCCGTTTTTTTATTGAAATGTGCCAAACTCAATAAAATACGCCATAATAGCGCGCTTTTTACACAAAACATCTTCCATTAACTTGCGTTAACGACCCTCCCAAAAGTGTCATTAACTCGATAATCAAAAGAATTCACATGACAAAATCATCTTCACTCGCCATATGGCTCGATGCGGCAAGACCGAAAACCTTACCACTTGCAATCGCATCCATTGTCTGTGGCAGTGCCGTCGCAGCTTGGCATGGAAAATTTTCCGTTATCATTTTTATTTTGGCATTACTGACCGCCCTTTTACTGCAAATTCTATCCAATCTTGCCAATGATTATGGTGATGCTGTTAAAGGAACGGATAACGATGATCGTCTTGGCCCACAACGAGCGATTCAATCTGGTCTTGTTACACCTCAAGCCATGAGAAAAGCCATGATCATCAATGGCATTTTGACCGCTATCAGTGGATTAACCCTGATCACTTTAGCCTGTGACAATCTACGCGACATCGTTGGCTTTATTATTTTAGGCGCACTGGCTATTGTGGCTTCCGTGGCGTATACCGTCGGCAATAAACCATACGGCTATCGAGGTTTAGGCGACTTATCCGTTTTAATCTTCTTTGGCTGGCTGGGTGTTGCTGGCACCTACTTCTTACAAACCGGTGAAATTGCATGGCTTATTTTATTGCCAGCCACCGCTTGTGGAATGCTTGCTGTTGGTGTTCTTAATATCAATAATCTACGAGACATTGAGAATGACCGAGCCAGCGGTAAATTTACACTAGCCGTACGAATGGGCCCATTATGGGGACGCAAATACCACCTGTTTTTATTGGGTGGCAGCGTATTCTGCTTAGCCCTTTTTAACCTATTAGAGATACATACTTGGATGGGCTGGCTCTTTATCTTGACCTTACCTCTACTGTTTAAACACGGTAAACAAGTCTGGGAAAGCACGGAAGGCGCAGAATTACGTCCAATGATGGGGATGATGGTGAAATGTGCCTTACTCACCAATATCTTATTTGCGGTGGGTATTCTGTTCTCATAATCTTTGTCATAAGCCGTCGTTAAGGACGATGTCGGCTTATACTTTTCTTATGTTTTCTCATCTTCATTTTTCTCATGTGGAATACTTCCGATCTGTACGATAACCATCAAGATTCCGTCCATATCGTAGATCCTCTCTTCACCGCCTATGGTGCTGCTTCACAATGGCATGGAAAAATAGAGACATTATACAGCCCACATCATTCCGAACGGGTTCTCGATAAACTCAGAGAAGACGGTAACCATCGAATTTTAGTGATCGATGGCGGTGGGATTACTAACTGGGCTATTTTTGATGAAGAAAGCGCTCAAACCGCGATCCATTATGGCTGGGAAGGCATTTTATTGTATGGCAGCGTTCGTCATGTTGAGCAGCTAAAAATCCTGCCTATTGGCATTTATGCACTTGCAGCAACACCACAACATTCCTCATACAGAGCAATTTCGAATCATAAATCGATCATCACTTTTGGCTCTGTGATTTTCTCAAAAGAAGACTGGCTATACGCCGACTCGACAGGAATACTCACCTCATCCTCTGCGCTTTTTTAAGCTGAGTTATCACGAAATGACACCCATAAAAAAACAGAGCTCAACGCTCTGTTTTGCAGCGAACAATAAAACAAACGAATTATTCAACGCTTGCTAGTTTGCTCAATAGTTCACGAGCACGTGCATCAAATTGGCTTTGCTCGTTTGCCATTGATTGGCTGTTGTTACGTAGTGCGTCAGCTTCTTGAACCAAAGCCGTGTTTTTTTCTTTTAATTCTTCAACTTCCATTTGCAATAAAGCAATGGTATCAACAGCCGACTGAATTTTGGTTTCAAGTTGTTCTAAAATTTCTAAAGACATGGAATCACCTAAGTTGAATACTGCCTGTTTATGTCAAAAAAAAGACATAATTGAGTACAGAAAAATAAAGTCGATCAATCACGCGCTATTCTACCCAGAGACACAGAGTCTGACACCCACAAATCTTATCCATCTTCATAACTGAACACTTTTCAGGCAATTCTTGTCGAATTATTGCATGCTTTAATCGTTCCGGATCAAAAATGCACTGACCTGCCTTCCAACCATCGATTTAGTCCACCAAAGGCGACATCAAAGTGACCAAAATCCTCAAGGTGGCTGTGATAAACTGGGCACAAAATCATTCACTTATTTTTCCAATCGGAGAAAACAACATGCAACACGAATTAGCGTTGGCATTTGCCCGTGTCACTGAAGGGGCCGCACTGGCTGGACATAAATGGTTAGGTTGTGGCGACAAAAATATCGCCGATGGCGCAGCGGTAGAAGCCATGCGTTTATTGCTGAATCAAACGGCAATTACGGGTGAAATTGTCATCGGTGAAGGCGAAATTGACGAAGCCCCAATGTTATACATTGGCGAAAAAGTCGGTCTTGGTGGTGAAGGGGTTGATATTGCCGTCGATCCAATCGAAGGCACACGCATGACCGCGATGGGGCAAGGTAATGCCATTGCAGTGTTAGCCGCAGGCGAAGCGGGCTCATTTTTAAAAGCTCCTGACATGTACATGGAAAAATTGGTCGTTGGCCCTCAAGCAAAAGGGCACATTGATATCAGCCTACCTTTGACAGAAAACCTCGCCAACATTGCAAACGCATTAAATAAAAACATCAATGAATTGGTGATGATCACATTGGCTAAACCTCGTCACGATGCCTTGATCAAACAAATGCACGACCTCGGTGTGCGCGTTTACGCTGTACCAGACGGCGACGTAGCCGCTTCAATTTTAACGTGCATGCCAGAAAGCGACGTTGATTTCATGTACTGCATTGGTGGTGCGCCGGAAGGTGTCATTTCTGCTGCCGCCATTCGTGCACTCGGTGGTGATATGCAAGCCTGTCTATTGCCTCGTCATGAAGTGAAAGGCGACACCCCTGAAAATCAAAAACTCGGCGCAAAAGAAACCCAACGCTGTCATGAAATGGGCATTGCACCGAATACACCATTACGCCTCGACGACATGGCAAAAAGTGACAAGGTGTTCTTTGCTGGCACTGGCATCACCAAAGGTGATTTGGTTGATGGTGTGGCGCGCAAAGGCAATCTTGCAACCACTGAGACTTTATTGATCAGCGGTCAAGATCAAACGATTCGTCGTATTCAAACAACCTACAATTTAGATCGCCAATCAGCAGAGTTACAAACTCTGATCCGCTAATAAAAAACACCACTTTTGGCATGAATAACAAAAGTGGTGTCTTTTCCAACACATATCTCTATTGTTCCCTTCCTCATCCCTGCTCTACACTTAATAAGTAAAGTAATTGCTTTATTTTATTCGCTCGTCTCATAATAGTGAGCAATTCACAGTCGTAGGTGCAAATGAAAACGATCGAAAAAATCCTCCACAAAATGAAACACGATGGAGCCGTCACAGCCAAAGACTTGGCGCAAGAACTGCAACTCACCACGATGGGCGTAAGACTGCACCTCCAATCTCTTGAGGAAGAAGAATGGGTGATGTTCTACGACGTCAAAGCAAAGGTCGGTCGCCCTACCCGCCATTGGGAATTAACCAGCAAAGGCAACCAACGCTTTGCCAACCATCATGATGGATTAAGCGTTCAACTGATTGACTCCATTGAACATGCTTTTGGCAGAGACGGGTTATCTCAAATATTAAAACAACGCGAATCCCACACACTGCACCATTACCAGCAAGCGTTACTTCATTGCCAAACCATAAAAGAAAAATTGAATGTCCTAGTCGAATTGCGAGTGCAAGAAGGGTATATGGCAAAATGGCAATCTGATGCAGAATCGTATTGGCTATTTGAGAATCACTGCCCAATTCAACGGGCGGCAGAGCGCACAACCGCATTATGTCAGTCAGAACTCAACATTTTTCAACATCTTTTTGGCACACAATACTGCGTAGAAAGAATTGAACACATCACTCAAGGTCAACGACGCTGCGGTTATCGAATCACAGAAAAACGATGAGGAAGCAGAATGAGTAATTGGGTTACAGCCACCGTAATAAAAAACACGCATTGGAATAACAGCCTGTTCAGTCTCAAAATTCACGCGGATATCGCGCCTTTTGAAGCAGGACAATTCATCAAACTGGGTTTAGAGATGGAAGGGCAATTAATCAGCCGTGCGTATTCGTTTGTAAATGCTCCGAGCAACAACAAACTGGAAATCTATGCGATTAAAGTCGATGAAGGGCAATTATCGCCAAAATTACACGATCTAAAAGAAGGTGATACTCTCTTAATCACCTCACAAGCAAGTGGATTTTTTACGCTAAAAGAAGTTCCCGATGCTGAACATATTTGGTTATTTGCCAGTGGCACTGCCATTGGTCCATATCTTTCTATGCTACAAAGCCCAGAAATTTGGCAGCGATTCAAAAAAATCATCTTAGTCCATGCTGTACGTCATGCCTCTGATCTCAACTATCAAGGCATGATCAATCAATTAAAAGAGCGTCATACCGATCAGCTGATCGTTCAACCCTTTGTGAGCCAAGAACCAGCTATTGATGCATTATCAGGGCGTATTCCACAATCCATTCAAGATGGATTACTAGAACGCTGTACAGGCTTTACACTCAGTCCAGAACACAGCCAAGTCATGATTTGTGGCAACCCTGATATGGTCAAAGACACTCACAGTGCATTAGAAAAGAAAGGGCTGAAAAAACACCTACGTCGTCAACCAGGGCACATCACCATGGAACGCTATTGGTAGCACAAAATAGACCAGCAATGATCGCCATTCTATAAAAATCATTAGAAAGAAAATAACGTCTCTCTTGGCGCAATTTCATCCAGAATATTCGCTATTCAGCGCCAAGAAAAACCCAGCTCAATTTCCTCGATAAAATATCATGCCTTCAATGCCATTCACTTTCATGATTAACGCATTAATAATGTGTTTATTTTCAGGTAAAAATCAAAAAACACATTAAAAACAGACAAAACAATAAGATAAAAAAGTCAGATTGATTTTATCGTGATCAAGAAAGTATGAAAGAAAATCATCCCGTACTCACATCTTGACAGACAACAGACGAATAAAAATTCGAGCAACACCTCTCAACTTATCTTCTACTTGTTGCAATAGCGTCAATAACACTAGCGATGTCGCACAGTTAAGGTAAAATTGCTTTCATTCTGGTACATCACCTGATGCTGTCGATGAATAATCACGCAAAGACCAAGGAATTCGCTGAAAGAACCCTCAGTCGCTCAAGGTTATGTCACCCATGATGAATGTCGGTTATTCGCATCATCATGTGCTTTTTTTATCATTAATTGGAGTAAACACTATGCGTCATCCTGTAGTTATGGGTAACTGGAAACTAAACGGCAGCAAAGAAATGGTAACGAACCTAATCACTGACCTAAACACAGCGCTAGACGGCGTAACAGGTGTTGACGTTGCCGTTGCACCACCAGTTATGTATTTAGACCTAGCTAAGCATGTGATTGATCAAAACAACAGCAACATCATCTTGGGTGCACAAAACGTTGACGTTAACGCAACTGGCGCATTCACTGGTGATATCTCACCTGAAATGCTAAAAGATGTTGGCGCAACTCACATCATCATTGGTCACTCAGAGCGTCGTGAATACCACCACGAATCAGACGAGTTTGTTGCTCAAAAATTCGCATTCCTAAAAGAAAATGGTCTAATTCCAGTTCTTTGTATCGGTGAAACCGATGCACAAAACGAAGCTGGCGAAACCGTTGCTGTTTGTGCTCGTCAACTTGACGCAGTAATCAAAGCGCACGGCGTTGAAGCACTAAACGGTGCAATCATCGCTTACGAACCAATCTGGGCAATCGGTACTGGTAAAGCAGCAACAGCGGAAGATGCACAACGCATCCACGCTTCAATCCGCGCTCACATTGCAGAGCAAAGCGAAACTGTAGCGAAAAACGTTGTGATCCAATACGGCGGTTCTGTTAAGCCAGAAAACGCAGCAGCTTACTTCGCACAACCAGACATCGACGGTGCATTGGTTGGTGGCGCAGCATTGAACGCAGAAAGCTTTGCGGCTATCGCAAAAGCTGCAGCAGTAGCGAAAAAATAAGTGCTCTAACCTCATTCATAAAAGAATGACTCAGACACAAAAAAGCCGACCAGATGGTCGGCTTTTTTTGTTGTCTCATCACCGCAGTGATTAATACAACTTATCCGCAATCGCGTACAAATCAGTACGGCACTCACGGCGCATATTTTCAATCGCATCAATGATATCGTGGTGAACCAATTGCTCACACTTAATGCCCACACAACGACCGCCATGACCTTTCAATAGCAAATCAACCGCGTACTCACCCATACGAGAAGCCAAGATACGGTCAAACGCACATGGTTGACCACCACGTTGAATGTGACCCAATACCGTTGCACGAGTTTCACGACCCGTTTCAGCTTCGATGTCACGAGCCAATTGGTTTACGTCTGTCATCAACTCAGTGATAGTGATGATTGCGTGCTTCTTACCGCGCTCAATACCTTCTTGAATACGAGCAACCAACTTCTCTTTATTCAAACCCGTTTCAGGGGTAATGATGTACTCACAACCGCCAGCAATCGCAGACATCAAGGTCAAATCACCACAGTGACGACCCATCACTTCAACGATAGAAATACGTTGGTGAGAAGAAGATGTATCACGTAGGCGGTCAATCGCATCAACAACAGTATTCAATGCCGTCATGTAACCGATCGTGTAATCCGTGCCAGCTACATCATTATCGATTGTGCCAGGCAGACCAATACATGGGTAACCCATTTCAGTCAGTTTCTTCGCGCCCATGTAAGAGCCGTCACCACCGATAACAACCAAAGCATCAATGTCGTGCTTCTTCAAGTTTTCGATCGCTTGCTCACGCACAGCCACTTCACGGAATTCAGGGAAACGTGCAGAACCAAGGAACGTACCACCCTTATTGATCATATCCGATACGCTGTTACGATCCAATTTCTTGATATTGCCTTGGTATAAACCTTGGTAACCATCATAGATACCATACACTTCCACACCTTCTTGAAGTGCAGAACGCACCACACCACGCACAGCAGCATTCATACCCGGTGCATCACCACCGCTGGTCAAAACACCAATTTTCTTAATCATGGTAACCCTCTGACGTTGGGAATTGAGAAACTCAACGGAATCCGTGCTCGCACTTCGCGACTCACCGATCCACAAAAATCATCATTATTGCTTGTATAAAGTATGACCATTTCAAATGGGGATTTCATTGACTCACATCACGTTCAAAACCACATCCGTCACAATACAGCACAGTGAATAGCGTCAAAAATGTTAACATATTTGCTAAAAAGTCATAAA
>CAMQZF010000046.1 GCA_947039525.1 uncultured Photobacterium sp.
ACGATTTTTATTACCGTACGCATCAAAAAATCTAATGTGTGAGACTAAATTGACATGTCATACTCAACAAAAAGTATGAAAGAAAGGAGAAGTGACTTAAAAGGTAAAACGATGCTTTCCATGATCGGCTTTAGTATGTAAATAGGCTTCATTGCCTTCTTTAAGGTGTGCACATGTACCGACAACATCAACAATTTGAATGCCATGCTGAGCCAATTCTTCAATTTTCTTCGGGTTATTGGTAATCAAACGCACTTGTTCAACCCCTAATGCCTTCAACATTTCAGCCGCTTCGGTAAAATCACGCAAATCGTCCGCAAACCCCAGCTGATTATTCGCTTCGTATGTATTTAATCCTTGGCTTTGCAATTCATAGGCATCAATTTTGTTGTACAAACCAATTCCACGCCCTTCTTGACGTAAGTACAAAAGAATCCCTCCTTCTTTACCCATTTTATCAATGGTTTCATCCAGCTGCTCACCACAATCACATCGGGATGAATGAAATACATCTCCAGTCAAACATTCGGAATGCATCCGCACTAATGGAACTTCAGAGTGTTGGTCAACTGCTTTAAAAATAACCGCAACGTGCTCTTTTTCAGACATCAAACCATGAAATGATAATAACTCAGCAGGGATATTGCTGGCCTTTCCAACCTTAAATTCAACACGCGCTCTGACTGTAACCATGATTCTCCTACCTTATCATTTGTAAACAATGATGCCATTTTCTATCAAATTGAACCGCACATCCGTAAAAATACTGAAAACATCATCAAGACTAAGTCATTATTCACAATATATTTTTACGGTATTTGCAGACATATTCCGCTATTGATTTGAATCATATCTAACTTTGTCTTGAATCAACAGTAGCCATAGTCTATCGATGACAAGAAAAAAACAAATGAGAATGAAACTCATTTATACCCATATCAAAAACCTAATATTCCATTTTTGAAAACTTGGATTCCTGCTTTAATGGCTAACTTGAATGCGAAATAAGTTTATCATTGCAGTATTACATACCTTTAAGGTATCGCCTTGTTGATCAAGGCAGGAGATGATGTTCCTCCTTAACAGCCTTAGAAAAGATTACGCTTCTCTTAGGATAATGACGTCTATATAAGAATAAAACGGTTGGTTTGATTCCGCACTAAATAGAATGATCTATTCAGTCATGTCATTCCTTACCAATCTTTACAGTACATAAGGCAGAGCAATGCAATATTCAGCAGAAGTACAAAACATGTGCACCCTTTCACGAGGCCCTCAGCACGCATCAGCGCCAATCCCTGTAGAAGGTCGTTGGGTTAGCCCGAAAGACGTTATCGCTATTTCAGGTGTGAGCCACGGTGTGGGCGGTTGTGCTCCACAACAAGGTGCAGCTAAGCTGACTCTAAACGTGAAAAACGGCATCATTGAAGAAGCATTGATCGAAACTATTGGTTGTTCAGGTATGACTCACTCTGCTGCTATGGCATCAGAAATCATCACTGGTAAAACTATCCTTGAAGCACTAAACACTGACCTAGTGTGTGATGCTATCAACGTTGCAATGCGTGAAATCTTCCTACAGTACGTGTACGGCCGTACTCAAACTGCTTTCTCTCTAGACGGTTTACCAATTGGTGCTGGTCTTGAAGATCTAGGTAAAGGTTTACGTAGCCAAGTGGGTACTCACTACGGTACTCGTGAAAAAGGCCCTCGTTACATGGAGATGGCTGAAGGTTACATCACCAAAGTTGCATTAGACGACAACGATGAAATCATCGGTTACCGTTTCGTAACAATCGGCAAAATGATGGAATCTATCGCTAAAGGCATGCCTGCTGATGAAGCGTTAGAGAAAGCTACTGGCCAATACGGTCGATTCGATGAAGCGGTTCGTACTATCGATCCTCGTCACGAATAATCGTCCCTATTCTTCTGTCAATTAGCTTATTATTTTAAAGGATACCATCATGGCACTGTTTGAAAGTTACGATCGCCGTATCGCAAAAATTACTCCAGTATTGGAACAATACGGTTTCGCTTCACTAGAAGAGGCTCTTGAGCTTTGTAAGTCTCGCGGCTTCAACCCTTACGAAATCGTAAAAGAAACTCAACCTATCGCGTTCGAAAACGCAGCATGGGCTTACGTTTTAGGTGCGGCAATTGCACTTAAAGAAGGCGCTAAGAATGCAGCTGAAGCAGCTGAGTTCATCGGTCAAGGTCTACAAACATTCTGTATTCCTGGATCAGTAGCTGACCAACGTGAAGTGGGTTTAGGTCACGGTCGTCTAGCGGCTCGTCTATTGAATAACGAAACCCAGTGTTTCGCATTCCTAGCAGGTCACGAGTCTTTCGCTGCAGCGGAAGGTGCTATCAAGATCGCATTGAACGCAAACAAAGTTCGTAATCATCCACTGCGCGTTATCCTAAACGGTTTGGGTAAAGATGCGGCTTACTTGATCGCTCGTATCAATGGCTTCAACTACGTACAAACCCAATACGATTACGATACTGGTGAGTTGAAAGTCGTAAGCGAGCGTCGCTTCTCTAAAGGTCAACGTGGTGACATCAACTGTTACGGCGCTGATGACGTTCGTGAAGGTGTTGCAATCATGCACCGTGAAAATGTAGATATCTCTATCACAGGTAACTCTACTAACCCAACTCGTTACCAACACCCTGTTGCTGGTACATACAAGAAAGAGCGTCTAGAAGCAGGCCAAGCTTACTTCTCAGTAGCTTCAGGCGGCGGTACTGGTCGTACTCTACACCCAGATAACGTAGCTGCAGGTCCAGCTTCTTACGGTATGACTGATACTATGGGTCGTATGCACTCTGACGCTCAGTTTGCAGGTTCTTCTTCAGTTCCAGCACACGTAGAAATGATGGGTCTAATCGGTATGGGTAACAACCCAATGGTTGGCGCAAGCGTAGCTGTTGCTGTTGCAATCCAAGAGTCTCTATAAGACTCCGATTTTTCGCTCAAAACGATCTGTGATCGGCTTTAGTGATTAAGAATAATAAAAGGCGTGGATGCATTCCACGCCTTTTTTATTATCTCTTTCATTGAAATTGACAAATAAATCTCTAAAATGCGAATCAATATCAGATTTCATTGTGTGCTGTTTATTCCGATGAATAAACGGCCTCCTGTTTTAAAAAAGGAAATATCATGATCTACGTTGTTGGTCATAAGAACCCAGATACAGACAGCATCTGTTCTGCAATCGTTGCCGCTGAATTGCTAAAAGCACGCGGTCTAGAAGCACAAGCGATTCGTCAAGGTGAAATCAGCCGTGAAACTGAGCACGTTTTAGCCACTGCTGACGCTGTTGCTATCACACCTGAGTTGCGCACTCACGTTGCTGGTGAAAAAGTTTGGTTGGTTGATTACTCTGACTTGGCACAAGCACCAGATGACATTCAAGACGCTGAAATTTTGGGTATCGTCGATCACCACCGCCTAGGTGATGTGATGACAGTAAACCCAATGGAGGCTTGGATCTGGCCTGTTGGTTGTACTAACACAATATTATTCAACATGTTCCAGATTGAAGGTCATAAAATCACACCTCAAATTGCGACATTAATGATGTCTGCGATTTTAAGTGACACTGTGGGCTTCGCTTCACCAACTTGCACACAAAAAGACAAAGATGCTGTTGTTGCATTAGCAAAAATTGCAGGTGTTGAAGATTTGGATTTGTTCATCAAATCACTACTGATTGCAAAAACCGACATCGAAGGTTTAAGTGCTGCAGAGCTTGTTGAGAAAGACCTAAAAGGTTACCCATTCAATGAGCGTAACGTGGTGGTTGGTCAAATCGAATTGGCAACACTTGAGCAAGTGGATCACCTAATCGAAGAATTAGAAGCGGATCTACAGCGTCGTTGTGACGATGAGAAATTGGCATTTGCCGCATTGATGCTAACAGACATCACAACAAGCACAACTCGCCTACTGCACAAGGGTGAGTGGAGCCCTAAATTAGATGGCTTTGCACAAGACGGTAAATTAATGATGGAAAACACATTAAGCCGTAAGAAACAAGGTTGGCCTTGGCTACAAACTGTTTTAACAAAGTAAGACAATAACAAGTTGCACATAACTGTTTGTTATTACATAAAAAGGACACGTTAGGTGTCCTTTTTTACCTTTGGACAAAAATCATCACAAGATTCAGAATACTCCGATAATATGCTTTGAAATCCATGAATAAAATATTGCCCAACAGTAAAGCCTTCCATGTAATCTAAATCCATATCTGCACGTTGGCTTAATAAAGCTCGACATTGTAATGACTGCTCGGGTGCAATTTGAATCACACATAAATCTTTGGGAGGAGAAAGCATGAACGCATTAATTTCTCGATTATTCTGGTAGTAACACGCTAAAATATCGAAAAACTCACTGCTTTTTCGTTTCATCTCTTTAAACGACTCACCTTTTATAATCTCCTGTTTCATCCCTTCTGGTTTGATTTTTTTCTCATTCAATTTTTGTAAAATGGCATGATGAGGCATCCAAATAATAGGGCTATTCAACTCAGATAAAGGTGTCGTCGGTGTAAAAACCATCATTGATTCGGGTTTGGCCTCAACATCAACCCATCGCCGACGTAACCATTGATCCCAATGCTGACTAACGGATAGGAGCTTGCTCAAGCGAAACTCTTTCGCTTTATTATTTAAAGACCAAGGGACTTTCATATCTAAGCGATCTCGCCAATCCGTGAAAAAATTAGGGGACTCGGGAGCTGTTTGATGTTCAATCGGTTCAGTTCGAATCACAACAACAAGATCCGCACCTTGCCGCCACGCTTCTCGAATTGGAATGGCAGAACTGATCCCCCCATCTAACCAATCTGTTTCATTAAATCGGACTAATTGATTGTATAAAATCGGTATCGCACAACTCGCTTTTAATACATCAAACCAATCATCTTGATACATAGCCAGATAACGATCTTTTAAAGTATATCGTTGAGTTGCACAGGCAAACGCTTGACGATATTTTAAAACTGCTCGAGCTTGTTGAAAATCCAATGGCATTTCACCATTTGGCATAACCTGTGACAATGCCCAATCCAAATCTAACGATTTCTGCTGACTAATATACTGATATAAATTAAAAAATTGATCTTGTAATGTGTAATGAACAATAAAGTCTCGTCCAAAATAGAGTTGACGACTAATATAAGACGATAAATTTAATGCCCCAGCAGATGTACCAATATAAAGCTGAAATGGATCAAACTCAGCCTCTAAAAAAGCATCTAATACACCCGCAGTAAAAATACCTCGTTGACCACCTCCCTGCACTACTAGCGCCATTTTTAGTGGCGCTTGAGAAAGGATATGTTGATAACAATCTTGCAGATGCCCCATGTAAGATTGATCGGCTGTAAAAGACAAATGATAACTCATTTGAATACCAAATAGATTCGCCAACTGTTTTCATTCTTTGTGCTATTTGTTTACGTTGGCTGTCTTTTTATCATCAAATAATTAAGACATTAAAACGGATGCAAGTCCTAATACCACCAAATAAGCCGTTGTCACTAAGGTTCCGCCTAGTGCAATTTTCATTTCAATACTTAACATAAAATCACCACACTTTATTAACATTTATTTAACGAAAGTGTAGGCAAGTTTTATATAATAAGCGAGAAGAGTGTATTTATTTAAAACCATCATCACAACTTTTTACCTTTTCTATGAAAATTTCGCATTCTCAAATCCGTTATTTTAACAAATTCGACACATTATTTGCCAATCAAAACAAATCGTGCACTTCTATACTTGCCATAATGAGTCAAGCCGGAGCACTTTATCATCATGAAGCGAGAACAATGGGGATCTCGAAAAGGGTTTCTTTTTGCAACACTTGGGTCAGTCATTGGCTTAGGCAATTTATGGCGTTTTCCTTATATTGCCTACGATAATGGTGGGGGGGCTTTTTTAATCCCCTATTTCATTGCCATGCTCACTGTGGGAGTTCCCTTTGTGATAATGGAGTTTGCATTAGGGCAACGCTTTCGTCGATCAGCACCAATGGCGTTTAAACGTATCAATCGCCATATGGAGTGGCTTGGCTGGTTTCAGGTCGCGATTGCAGTGATCATTTGCATTTACTATTCGGCTATTATTGGCTGGGTGATGTCATTTTTTCAGTTTTCTTTTACCCAAGCGTGGGGCATCGACACCAATACCTTCTTTTTCCACGATTACCTGCAATTATCACCCAATAGTACCCCTAGTGAACTCGGAACATTGCAATGGCATATTTTGATTCCGATGCTCATTGCATGGACATTGTGCTTTCTCGTTCTGGTTTTTGGTATTAAACGAGGCATTGAGCGGGTCAGTGTTTGGTTAATCCCCATACTTTTTTTATTCATTACTTTACTGGCCGTTCGTGTTGCATTTTTACCAGGAGCATTACAAGGATTAAATTATCTTTTTGAGCCAGATTTCTCTCAGTTACTGAATAGCGATATTTGGGCGGCTGCTTATGGACAAATATTTTTCACGTTAAGTGTTGGGTTTTCGATTCTTATTGCCTATACCAGCTATGTACCCAAAAAATCGGACATTAATAATAATGCGTGTTTATTGGTGTTCAGTAATGCCGTCTTTTCACTGATTGCAGGCGTGTTAGTCTTTGGCGTTCTTGGCTATATGGCTGAAATGAACGGGCAAGCCGTCACCAGTGTTATTTCTGCAGGTATTGGATTGGTGTTTGTCACATTACCTGCAGCGATCAATTTATTGCCAATGCCTTCTCTTGTTGGCCCTCTGTTTTTTTTCTGCTTGCTCATTGCCGGTTTAAGTTCTCAAATTTCTGTATTAGAAGGCATCATTGCTGCCATTATGGATAAATGGCATTTATCGCGACGCCAAGTGTGTGCTTGGGTCTGTGGTGTTGGGTTTGGTATGTCAGTATTTTTCGCAACCAGTAGTGGGTTATATTTACTGGATATTATTGATTATTTCACCAATAACATTGGATTGCTCATGAGTTGCTTAATTGAGATGATCTTTATTGGATGGTGGTTTCAAGCGGAACGCATTCGTCAATACGCCAATCAACTGTCGGATTTTAAAGTAAATCGCAGTTTAAATTTATCTTTGCGTTTTATTACTCCATTAATGCTGACCGCTTTATTACTGAATCACTTAATTACAACGTTATCAGTGGGGTATGGCAGTTATCATCAATGGGATTTAATGCTGTTTGGTTGGGGGTTATTGTTCATTATGATCACTACAGCGACTGTTATCAATTTAAACCTTCCACTTCGGCTGTCCAAGAGGTAACGCGATGACAATGATGGCGTGGCTCATTTGTAGCCTATCTTTTACCTTCTTATTGGGTTTGGTTAGTTATTGTGTAGCGCAAACCTTCCACACACAAAAAAGCCCTCAATCATGAGGGCTTTTTTTATCGGGCTAACCAATCAATCAATGATTAGTGACCGCCACTGTGACCATTAATACGGTGCTTAGTAACAAAACCAAGCAGAACACACATAATGAATACTACAGCGTACAAGCCGTTTGCCGTTGCAAGCGCAGCGTGAGCACCGTAATGCTTAACGATTGGGCTAGTAACAACGAAGGTTAACATGGTACCGATAGTACCGCACAACAAGATGAAGTTAACCAATTTTGGTGATGCTTCTTTTGTTTGTTGTGCACCTAATGTAATCAATGTGGTGTAAATAGCACTACTGAAGAAACCAAGGATTGAGATCACGTAGATCAAATGGCTTGTGTTTTTATCGGTAATGAAAGCGTACATCATGATGGTTGCAATAGCAGATAGAACCATAACGAAACGTTGTAAATCGAAACGCTTCAATAACACACTAAAGATCCACATGCCGACCATGTAAGCACCCCAGAAGTAGCTCACAAGTTCACCAGCACCACTGATTGTCATGCCTAATGTCTTGGTTGCGTACTCAGGAATCCAAGCAACAAAACCCAGTTGACCAAGAATGTAACAAAGTGCAGCGATCCCTAAGAATAAAACGCCCAAGCCCCACTTTTCTTTCTTCTCGCCAGCGACTTTGCTTTTTTTATCTTCTAAAGCAGGGAACGTCACAATCAAAGACAGAACGAAGATACCGAAGTAAATTGCACCGATACACGCGTAAACCCAGTACCACTGTAAGTGATGCGCTAAAAATGCTGCTGAGATTATCGGGAATACCATACCGGCCATACTGAAGAATGAATCAGTAAACAGTAGACGAGAACCGCATTCTTTACCTTCATATATGTGGGTAATGATGTAAGTACCAATAGACATGGTAATACCACTCACTACACCCAATACGAACATACACGCTGAGAAAATGGCTAGGTTATGACCGAAAATTAAGCCGATAATGGCTAAAATCATCAGGAAAAAACCAAAAATTAATTGGCGTTTCAGCGGTACAATTTCCATCAACCAGACGTTCAGGAAGATCGAAATTAAAATACCCGTATTCAAGAAGGTAAACGTGTTACTCATGCTAGAGATTGGCACGTTGAAATACTTGGCGATATTGCCCATCACAATCCCAGTGACGATAATCAAAGCACCTGTTAAGGCGTAAGATAAAAAACTTATCCATGTCAGGAGAATGCGATTACGGTTTGTCATAGCAAGTCCTGTATCGGTGTTAGCTAAGGTTAAAATAAAAAAATCGACAAGAAATAATCAGTGTCGATTTGAGATGCTGCATCCTAGCACAGATTTCGCTAAATTTTGTGACACAAGTCTCGATTTTGTTACAAAGAGATACATTTAATCGTAAATAGACATAATTAAACTCATTTTAATTACCGAATGATGATTTTTGTTAATGATTTCACTCTAATTTAATGCTTTTTAAGTATGCATTTATATCTCACTAACCCGTATTCAAGTGTTCTTTTTACTGTAGTTTGCATACTTATTTTTGTGCGATTACTTTCAAGACTGACTTTTAAGCCACATTAATTGAACAAACCGAGTTCACATTTCATAAAAAATTCAATAGCATGAAAATATGATTTATTACCACTCATTCACAAGGATTCGTTAATGAGAACTTCTGTCCTTCTCTTTCTGGCCTGTCTTTTCCTATTGCCTTCTTCTGTGCTTGCGAGTGACAATACTTGTTCTCGACAAAAATACGATCAATATGTACAAAGCTCGTTGCAGTGGTATCAAACTTTGATTGATCTTGCTGTTAAAGAGGACAAAGCTTTAGAAGAAGTTGGGCGGTGGTTTTTACAAGCACGCCAGCATCATTTGATCTTAAATCAACAAGCACTTTCTTGGTACTTTCAGCATCAACCTCAACGTATTCCATTAACACTGCCCGTTGAATCTTGGATTGCATTAACCCAAACAGAGATTAAAACACTGAGTCAACAATCCAATGCATTAACGCCTTATGCACAGCGTGTATTCGCCAACCGTCAAGCAAAACCACACCCACAAAATTACCAATTACGCACAATGTTTGCATTACTACTAACGCAACCTCAATTAATGAAAAACCCCTTAATGACATACAATGAAAAAATCAAAAATATCAACAAGATAAATTGTTCTTAACTCTCAATTGAACGATTCATCGTCGCAGGGCAAAGTATTGATTGTCATAACGATCACTTCTATCATAAGCCCTTTAATTTTATTCTTGCTTCTCTGCAAGCCAATCCCGAAAAGGATCATACATGAAAACGCTTATTGTCGGTTTGCTCGCCACAGTGGTCTCCACTTCGGCTTTTGCCGCCAAGCCAAATGAATCTTGGACGCCCGGCCTAAGTGGTAGCGTACAATTAATGACTGGCTACACCAACAAACAATCACAATTTAATATCCATCATTCATCTATTAATACTCATCTAGATCAATCTGGTTCAAATTATGGTAAAGCTTTTGTCGCTCCAATGGGCAATTTGATTTACACCTTCTCTGACGCACAACAGCAAATATTTCTTGGCACCAATAAATCGGATGTTGCATTAGGACGTTTTCATGCTGAAGTGGGAATACGCCAACAATTGGCGGAAGGCAGTACGGTTAGCTTAAGTTACATTCCTGGACTATTGCCGAAAAAAACGTGGGAAGATCCTTATTTAATCAATCAATCTCGAACAGAAACTGACGATGTTATTCGTGCGGTTCGTATGCAATATAAAAAGATCTTGGGTAGTCCCTTTTCTTTAGATATGGCAATGGGTCATCGCTTTATTGAACAAGAGTTCAGTGGTCGCTCATTATCGTCCCCAACAAAACAAACATTGCAACGTGAAGGTAATATTTACTTCACGGAAGGCTCTTATTTGCATTATTTAGGCCGTGGATTAATGCTACGTGGTGCTTTAAATTATACGAAAATCGATGCCAAAGGTTCCGCAATGGCCAATAATAATGTTGGTGCCGCAGTCAGTCTTATTCAATTCTTACCCGACGCTTCTTTAGCACTGACCCTTTCTTACCACCACGCAAATTTTGATGCCGTAAATCCTATTTTTAATAAAAAACAAACCAATCAAGATTGGGGTGCATTCTTAGCCTACGAGTATAAAGCACCGTTTGCTTGGAAAAATTGGGCGTGGGTTAATCTATTAGGTTATAAACAACAGCAGTCCAACATTCAATTTTATAATGAAAAGTCTCTATTAGTTTCCACAGGCATGAGCTATTCGTTCTAATCTATGACGTCAGTCACTGTCTTGTCTCTATGGAATTTGAGAGAATGAGCAATTGGGGTTAAGTGCATCGGTTGATGCATTTAATACAACATTCAGGCCTTTGCCGCAGTTAATAATGGTTATCTCCTATCATGATGGCGATGGAAAACAAAACCGCCGATGCAACACTTGAGTCTTTGCATCGCATTTTTACCGTGCCAGAGGCACCGGATTCAACACTGAGCATGATTGAGCAAGAAATATCTCAGAACTTGAATCAATTTTTGAACACGCACATCGCATCTCGTGAAAAAGCCTTAGCCGATATTGAGCAAGACTTTTGCTCGGCAGAAATCCCTGAGCATCCGACTTTTGTGTCAGACCATACGCAATTTTTATTAAATAAGTTGGTTGCGCAGTCAGTTCATACTTCAGCTCCCAGCTTTATCGGTCATATGACATCGGCATTACCGTATTTTTTAATGCCTTTATCCAAAATTATGATTGGTTTGAACCAAAATCTGGTCAAAATTGAAACATCTAAAGCCTTTACCCCTTTAGAACGTCAAGTTCTAGGAATGATGCATAACCTTATTTACAATGAAAAGAACGGATTTTATCAACAATGGATGCACAGTGCGGATCATTCTCTTGGCGCGTTTTGCTCTGGCGGTACCATTGCCAACATCACCGCGTTATGGGTTGCCCGTAATAATGTACTTAAAGCCGAAGGTGACTTTAAAGGCATTGCTCAAGAAGGTTTGTTCCGTGCAATGAAACATTACGGCTATGACGATTTAGCCATTTTTGTTTCTGAGCGAGGACATTATTCTCTAAAGAAAGCAGCGGACGTATTGGGTATTGGCCGAGAAAATCTCATTGCTATTTCTACTGATGAGAATAATCGCATTTCATTACCCGCTTTGAATGACGCCATCCTTAAAGCCAAAGCCAATAACATTCAACCCTTGGCTATCATTGGTGTCGCTGGCACAACAGAAACAGGTAACATTGATCCATTGGATGAGTTAGCCACCATTGCCGAACAACATGGCTGCCATTTCCATGTGGATGCCGCTTGGGGTGGTGCAACTCTGATGTCAAACCGTTACCGTCATCTGTTATCAGGAATTGAACGCGCGGACTCTGTCACCATTGATGCCCATAAACAACTTTATATTCCTATGGGTGCCGGTATGGTGTTATTTAAAAACCCTGCCTTAATGAGTGCCGTAGAACATCACGCTGAATATATATTGCGAAAGGGAGCAAAAGACTTAGGCAGCCATACTTTGGAAGGCTCTCGCAGTGGGATGTCTATGTTGTTATTTTCAGCCCTAAATATCATTAGCCGACCAGGTTACGAACTCTTAATCAATAATAGCATTCACAATGCTGAATACTTTGCGAATTTAATTCAAGATTCACCGGATTTTGAATTGGTGAGTGCGCCTGAATTATGCCTATTGACTTACCGTTATGTTCCTCAACGGACTCAAGCGGCATTAGCATTGGCAAATGATGAACAAAAAGCACAATTGTTGGATGTGTTGGATAAGTTAACCATATCCATTCAAAAGCATCAGCGAGAATCTGGGCGTTCTTTTGTTTCTCGAACACGAATCCATTCAGTTCAATGGCAACGTGAAAATATTACGGTATTTCGAGTTGTATTAGCCAACCCATTAACAACCAGTGATATTTTAAAAAATGTGCTCATGGAACAACAAGAATTAGCGAGACAAAGTCGCCATTTACCCTTAATTCTGTCATTAACCGAGCAAATATTAGATTAATCGTCACCAATAAAAAAGGTTGCTCTTAGGCAACCTTTTTTATGATTATTATTACTATTTACCACAACACTTCTTATATTTTTTACCGCTGCCGCACGAACAAGGATCATTTCGATTCGGTGTTTTCTCAAACACAGTCGTCACTGGCTTATTTAAAATAATCTCTAACGCCATGATGTCTTCAGGCTGATCTGCATCAATCACGACATCAGCATGCAATTCATTGGCTTGTAAAATCGCCTCAACTTCGGCAGCACGCTCTGCTGTTTGCACCATCAAGTTTAATGGGTGTTCTTGTGAGCCATCTTTCACTGCACGCTCGGTGTTATAACCGAAACTTTCGTGTTTTGGCTTTTTCTCTATACGACCTTTATAAAAAAACTTGGACATGGTGCTCACTCAATTAACAAAACAGGCACGCTTTATACCGTAAAGACACGATCCTATAAACCGCTTTTCCCTAATTCCTACCAAAAGTTGAGTAAAAGCGGCCTTTTTCTAATGATAATTAATACAAAATCCGCTATTCATTATTGATGCGTACTTGGCTCACCTTATCCACCAAATACAAAATCGAACGATATTCAATGCCACTGTGTTCCGATAAGCCTATCTCACAGGTAATGCTGTTTGAATAGCCCTCAGTACAATTTTCTGGTACTTGCTGCTTTAATAATGCCAATGAAGAAGCATTCAATTCTGGCGTGGTAAACCCTTTATCACCAGCAAACCCACAGCAAGAAATATCTTCCGGAATGATCACGGTATTGGCACACAATCTTGCCACTCGCTCAATTAAAGGTGCTAATCCTTTATGGCGAGACGTACAAGTAATGTGAAGCATGATTGGCGCATCTTGTGGTGTCAGCTTTAAATTCGGTACGATAAACTCAGCCACAAATTGGAAAGGTTCATAAATTTTAATCGGTTTGCCCATTAACTCATGACTCAAACAGGCACATGGGCTGGTATCCATCAAGACAGGATACGTACCTTCTTTTGATAATGACCAAAGGTTATTTTCCAATTCAGAAGATTTTTGTTGAACAGCATCAACAAAGCCTTTGCTCTTAAATGGCATACCACAGCACTGATTATCTAAATCAGTCGGTAAAATGACTTCATAACCGGATTTTTCCAACAAGGAAATGGTCACATCCATTAAAGCACGATCATCTTTGGCATTTTTGGCTGTTCCCATGGTACGAACAGAACAACTCGGGAAGTACACCACTTTTGGCTTTTGCACTGAAAAAATCGTTGGCTTTACCGTCACTTTTGCAGCACGTGGCATAGACGGGTTCCATAAAGGTACACGATGACCGCTTAACTCAAACGCTTTCTTAGTTAAACCAGACATCGCCGATGTACCAATCACAGAATGGGTTGCATTGGCTAAAGTTAATCCGACTTTGGCTACTTTTGTTACCGTTGAGAAATGATCGGCTACCCATTTTGCTTTATTCACTTCACTGGTCGTATGATCTTGGCGTAATTTACGAACCAACTCCCCAGTATTAATCCCCACAGGACATTGATCAGCGCATAATCCTGTCGCGGCACAGGTTTTCAATCCGTAGTAATCGTACGCTTTTTCCATTTCAGCTAAACGCTGAGGATCTTCTTGTGTACGGCGTAATCGACTAATTTCACGATAAACCGTATTTCGTTGACGAGGCGTCAACGACAAATTACGAGAAGGGCACACTGGCTCACAAAAACCACATTCAATGCACTTATCAATGATTTCATCCGCCGCAGGCATGGCTTTTAGATTTTTGAGGTGTGCATCATGATCGTCATTTAAAATCACACCGGGATTTAAAATACTCATAGGATCAAAAAGCGCTTTAATTTCTTGCATTAAAGTATACGCATCATTCCCCCACTCTAACGCCACATACGCCGCCATATTACGACCTGTGCCATGTTCCGCTTTCAAAGAACCTTGATATTCTACCGCAACCAATTGAGTGATCGCTTCCATGAACAAACGATAGCGCTCAATCTCTTCTGGTGTATCAAACGATTGAGTGAACACAAAATGCAAGTTACCTGCCAGCGCATGACCATAAATGATGGCTTCTGGATAGCC
>CAMQZF010000047.1 GCA_947039525.1 uncultured Photobacterium sp.
TTTGCATTATTTTAGCACTGTCAAGCAAATCTACAACGATCTATCTTGAACAGATTTACCCCCAGAAAAGACAACACTCTCATTATCAAATTTCGCTCTATCTCGTTTCAAAAATAAGAGATTCCAGTCTTTTATAAAAAATCTGCTGCAAATTACATCAATCTTTTATCTGAGCACCTATATTAATAAAAGAATTGTGTTTAATGTGAAGGATAAAATAGATGAAAATCATAACATCAATACTAGCAATAGGCATGGTTATCTCGGCTTCTTCTTTTTCCGTTCAAGCATCAAATAATCAAGGTAATAATGCTGGCAGCAAACCTGCTGGACCGTTTGTAGAATGCCTTCTTCCTAGCGGGGCTATTGAGTTTATGCCAGCAATGTTTTGTGAGATAAAGAAAGGAAAATATCACTATTGAACAATGTTACATAAAATAAATAAAGCGTAGGAAGTAGACTATAACTCCTACGCCTTTTGATTTAATTAAATAAAACTACTTTGATGATAGTTTTATTACTGAGTCACCGCCCATCCTAAAAAAGCTTTACGTTGCTGAGGCGTTAACTGTGAATAGATGTTTTTAATTTCTTGTTCTGCTGCTACTAGCTTTACTGGATTAGATATCACAGAATCAACAGCTTTAGATTCAACTTTAACTAACTTAGTTGGAACAATAGGCTTAGGCTGAATAATTGCCTCTTGTCCTGTAAATGCGTAACCTAATGCTTGATTGTAATACGCTAAATCTTTTAAATAATCGCGTCCAAACATCGATGATGTGTCACCAATTTTATTTTTCGGTAATACTTCAATTTTAGCCTCAACACTCGTTCCATTTGTTGTTACTAATTTCATTGACGGTGCGGCATCAAAATTCATTACATCTACTGAATTAATAATACGATCATTTGGTTTAATATTAATATTTTGATCGTTAACAGTAAAAGTAATCACCATAGGCTCTGAACGATACTTTTCTAAATGCCCTTGTCCTTGGACTAGTTTTGAAACTCGAACTACAATTTGGTTTAAACCATTTTCTAATGTTAAATCTTCTGTATTTTCAAGGAGATTAAGAGTTTCATTGCCATTAACTATCACAGTTTCAACGTCAGGAGCAAACGTTACTTCAACGGCAGCATTAACACTGCATGCAAAAAATAATGATGTTGTTAGTAATGCTACTTTTCCAAACTTCATTTATATCTCCCTATAAAAGCGAGCATTGAAATCAATGCTCGCTCTAATCACTCTAAATTTTAAATAAAAGATTAGAAGTAGTATTCAACGCCTAGGTGTACGTTAGTTGCTTTACCTTCTTTAATGAAAAAATCTGTCGTTTTTTCTTCTTGTGTAAAGCGATTATGATCTGAGTAACGCACATCTGCATAAAGAATTGCGCTTGGCAGTAAGTAACCAATACGGCCAGTTACCGCTAAATCATCAGCCTTACCATCAACACCTTTTAAGGTATTCTTATCGCCTAAATCAGGGCTTTCTGCGTAAGAAACGCCAAGCTTATACAACCAAGTACCACCTGCAATGTATTGCGCCGTTGCAGAGTAAGCCATTTGATTCATATCACCATGCTTTTCTGTTTCAGTTGTCATATATTTAGCGGCGGCTGTTAAAGTCACATCACCTAGATACACGGCACCACCAAGAATACCGTATGAGTTATCAGTTACTGTCATACCAGTTGATACAGGATCTTTTGCCTCAACTTTAGATACCTCAAACTTGTTCGCCAATTTACCACGAGTATAGTAACCACCGTGTACTGTAAACGAATCAGTGGTGTAAGACGTACCAACAGATAGTGCTACTTTATCTGTAGCAGCATCCATTCCACTTGCTGTTGCTTGGAAGTTAAAACCACCAAAATTTTGTGAATCAAAACGAATCACGTTGTCAGCACGATCTTCAAATGCCGCACCAATATCTTGGTTCCAGTCGAATACACCACCAATACCAGGGTTTGAGTGTGGCCAGTCAACGTAGTTATAAGCAGCAACTAACTGACGACCAAATTTAACAGAACCAACACCATCAAAATCCAAACCTAAAAAGGTATCACGCATGCCTAATGAACCACCATCACTGTTTGCGTTACCACCTTCCATTTGCCAGATAAACGCAGGAGCAAAGTTATCAAACTCAACCTTACCACGGAAACCGATGCGAGATTCAATATCAGCTTTAACAGTAGAATCCCCGCCATCTGGATTTGCGATAATCAAGCCACCAGCTGCTTGACCGTACATTTGAACATTGCCATCTAATAGGTCAATAGCTGCATGTGCAGAGGTTGATGCCATTGCTGCGGTAACGATTGCTGCACCAAGTAGGGTACGTTTGAACATCTTTTCCATGGATTAAACTCCTAAAGATTTATTGGCATTCCTGTGCCTATTGGTTGGCCGCCGAAGACATCAGGTTTTAATTTCAAAAAAAGTAAACTTACTTTTCGATATTTAGCTCAAATTTAAATTGAACTTTTCTAAACTTCGAGTTTCAGATTACGTTCAGAAAAAAAAACATCAATGAGAAGTTGTTTTTAGATGTTAAAAATATGAGCAACTGCAAAGTTTTATCAACACAGTGATCAGCGTCAAAGCTTTTATTTTTGACCATTAAAATTAATATTAAAATAATAAAAATCAACAAGATAGGGTAATAATTGGTGTTATTTTGTGATGAGAAACAAAATTGTAACCTTTTAATTACATTTGTTAATTAGAAAAACCAAAGAAGGGATTAAAGGGAGAAAGGTCAGAATAGTTAAAATAAAAAGAGCCACTCTTTTATTGTTATTTAGAGAAAAAGAGTGGCTATTACTTATTGAGCTAACATGTTAATAAGCTGTTGTTCAGACCAAACATCAATATTTAATTCTTGAGCTTTAGTTAGTTTTGATCCTGCCGATTCACCAGCGACCAATAAATCTGTTTTCTTCGAAACGCTGCTAGTCACTTTTGCTCCAAGTGCTTGAAGTGCCTCTTTGGCTTCTTGGCGAGTTAATTGTGTTAATGTTCCCGTTAACACCACTACTTTATTGGCAAGTGGTAAATCAGACTGTTCTTTCTCTGTAATACTTACGATATCTTGCCAATGAATGCCCTTTTGAATGAGATCTTGGATGACTTCTTGATTATGCGGTTCTCGGAAAAAACGAAATACATTACCCGCAACGACAGTGCCTACATCGTTCACTTTCATTAGGCTTTCTTCCGTCGCAATTTGCAAAGCCTCTAAAGTAGAAAAATGTTTGGCTAAACTTACTGCTGTCGCCTCACCCACATCACGAATGCCTAAGGCATAAAGAAAACGCGGCAAGGTAGTCGATTTTGCTTTTTCTAACGATTCAACCAAATTATTCGCAGATTTAGGCCCCATTCGCTCTAATCGTGTTAAAACTGTTACTTCCAATCGAAATAAATCCGCGGGCGTTTGGATTAATTCTTTATCGACCAATTGCTCAATGACTTTTTCACCACAGCCATCCACATCTAACGCTTTACGAGACACAAAATGCTTTAACGCTTCTTTGCGTTGAGCTTGGCAGAATAATCCACCGCTACAGCGTGAAATGGCTTCGCCTTCAATCCGTTCAATACTGGAATCGCAAACAGGGCATTTGGTGGGAAAAATAATAACTTCAGCATCCTTTGGACGACGCGATATGACAACTGAGGCAATTTTCGGAATCACATCACCTGCACGTCGGATAATCACCGTATCACCAATCATCACACCTAAACGCGCCACTTCATCCGCATTATGAAGCGTAGCGTTGCTAACGGTAACGCCACCAACAAATACAGGCTCTAGTTTCGCAACTGGTGTAATTGCTCCAGTACGACCTACTTGAAACTCAACATTATGCAGAGTCGTCATTTCCTCTTGAGCTGGGAATTTATAGGCTATTGCCCACCGGGGTGCTCGTGAAATGAAGCCAAGTTGAGTCTGTAAATCAATATCATCGACTTTAAACACCACGCCATCAATGTCGTAATCCAATACTGTACGACGCTGATTAATATCTTGATAATAACTTAATACATCTACTAAGGAGCTAACACGACGTACTTCAGGACTCATCGGGAATCCCCATGCTTTCAGTTGCGTTAAACGTTCAAACTGACTGCTCGGTAAATCGCCACCCGCAATAATGCCCGTAGCATACGCATAAAAAGCCAATGGGCGTGTCGCTGTAATTTTCGGATCTAACTGGCGCAAACTGCCTGCTGCGGCATTTCGAGGGTTAACAAAGGCTTTTTCCCCTTTCTTTTCTGCCCGTTGATTCAAGGCCTCAAAGCCTTTTTTCGGCATAAAAACCTCTCCTCGTACTTCCAATCGCTCTGGAATATTTTCACCGCGTAAGCGCAATGGAATCGAGCGAATGGTACGAACATTTTCTGTGATGTTTTCCCCTGTTGCGCCATCCCCTCGTGTTGCAGCTTGAGTAAGCACTCCTTTTACATATAACAAACTGACCGCAAGACCATCTAATTTAGGCTCACAGCAATAGCTTAATGTATTAGTTCCTTTGAGGCGGTCATGAATGCGCTTTTCAAAATTACGCATATCATCATCGTTAAACGCATTATCCAAAGAGAGCATCGGCTGTTCATGAGTAACCTGAGAGAATGCCGATAATGCCGTACCGCCAACACGTTGTGTTGGAGAGTACGTTGTAACCAATGCTGGGTGTTCAGATTCTAATGCTAATAATTGCTGCATTAATCGATCATATTCGACATCAGGTATCTCTGGATTATCTTCAACATAGTAACGATAACCGTGATAATTCAATTGTTCACGTAAGCCGTGAATCGTACTCTCAAGTGCCTTATCCATCTTCTTTCCTAAAAAAAAAGCCCCTAAACCTAGGGGCCTTACTTATTTCATTAACTTAATGACCATTACTGTCGAGTATAAAGCTTCGCTTTCTCTCGATATTCAGCCAAACGATGAGGTGTTATCAAATGACGTTCGTGATCCAATACATCCGCAGACAATTCATCAGCAATCAATTGAGCCGCTTGTAACATCGAGTTAAAGAGCTGCTCAGCATTGCCTTGATGACAAGGCAATAATAAATAGAATGAAATGCCGGGAGTTGAAAAATCATGACCAGCACTCTCTGGAAAAGATCCTGGATTCACCATGTT
Organism: uncultured Photobacterium sp.; assembly: GCA_947039525.1. Taxonomy (GTDB): domain Bacteria; phylum Pseudomonadota; class Gammaproteobacteria; order Enterobacterales; family Vibrionaceae; genus Photobacterium. The sequence continues at coordinate 5,179 of CAMQZF010000047.1, forward strand.
CGTTACCATGAATAACGATGGTTTCTCTGTGTTGTTATTCTCATAACGGTGGTAAACCGAATTATCGCCAAAGAACAAATTGTGTTTAGCAAAACTGCGAACCAAATCAATTCCTTGCAGTAGTGATTCTCCACGAGCATGTACATTTAATACTAAATGACTTGGTGGTAGCTCAGGCTCAGGCTCAGGCTCAGGCTCAGGCTCAGGCTCAGAAATAATAATCGGAGCTGCCACATTTGTGGAAGCTTCAAGTATTCGTGATTCTGTTTTCTCTGATTGCAAAGCAGGTTCAGCCACAGTTTGAATCAAAGACTCTTCAATTATTTCTGTAATAATAATTGGCTCTGGCTCTATCTCTGATACCGTCACAACTGGAATCGGTTTCACTACTTCAGCCGATGGAACAGGTTGTGTCACTGCTGGCTGTGAGAAATCGATGGTTTCTTGTGGATCTTTTGCAGTCATTTTCGGTAAATCGCTCAACTCTTTAGTGACGATTGATGACGCAGGAGTCACAATAGAAGGCTCAGGTGATTTATTCAATAACGGATCTAACGGATCCATATCTGAAGTACGTCCAAAATCCAATTTTGAGCCAGTACGTTGAAAACGAGTCTGTTTTCCGTTACGACCAAAATCTTCCGTTAAGATGTCATCTTTAATGGCTTCAGTCACAACCTCTGGCTGATGAAATTCGGACATGCTGTCCGATCCTTTCTTTTTAAATTTAGTCGGTTTTTCTTTTCGACTTGTCCACAATCCGTGTAAGACCAGTGCTGTAATCGCCAATGCACCAATAACGATAAGAACCAGACGTAATTCCTGCATGTGTGAATACTCTGAAAATAAACGGTAATCCCAATAGGGTCCAAAAATTGACGCTTTTCTGTCGCCCAATAAGGTACGCTAAAGCTCAATCATGATAAACCACTTAATGTACCAAAAGTCGCTCTAGAATGAGAATACCAATTCCTCTATTCGAATAATATCCTGCTACTCCGCTTAAAAATACATCAGATATGCCATTTATGATTTGATATTCATCGTCTAAATCTTTTTTCAAGCGTCTTTTTAGCCCTGAATTCACGATATAATGACTTTTTTATGCTTAACGATAAGGATACTCGCATGCCATCCCCTCTTTTACATCAACGTCCACTCAGTGGATTTGGCTATTTTTTTAAAGGCATGTCATTGGCAATGGAGCCTGGTACTCGACGTTTTGTTTTTATTCCATTACTTATTAATATGCTGTTATTTGGTGGCGCATTCGGTTATGTCTTGTATTCCATGGACAATTGGATTCAGGATTGGATCAACCTTCTACCAACGTGGTTAAATTGGTTGTCGTATTTATTATGGCCGCTACTTACCTTAGCCATTCTTATTATTTTTTCTTATTTATTCAGCACAATAGCCAATTGGCTTGCTGCTCCCTTTAATGGTTTGTTGGCTGAATATCTGGAAGCAAAATTAATGGGACACCAACCACCTGAAACCTCCATGTCTGAACTCATCACTGATATTCCACGTATCTTTCATCGTGAGTGGATCAAGCTAAAATATTATTTACCAAAAGCAATTGGTCTATTGATTTTGATGTGGATTCCATTTATTGGACAAACCGTCGGCCCCGTTCTGTGGTTTTTATTCAGCGCTTGGATGATGACAATCCAATACGCAGACTATCCTTTTGATAATCACAAAATTCCCTTTCCTTTGATGAGAGACTCACTGAAGCAACAACGTGGGAAATCCCTCAGCTTTGGCGGTACCGTTATGGTATTAACCATGATTCCTATTATTAACCTGTTTGTTATGCCAATTGCTGTCTGTGGGGCTACCGCTATGTGGGTTGATGACTACCGTCATGACTTAATTCGAGCATGATAGATTTTTCGAGTCGAAAATTAAGCCGCCTCATCTTAAGAAAAAATACCGCTTTTTAGCGGTATTTTTCATTATTCCTTCTAAACAATTCAGCTTACAACCAGAGAGTCTAATATCACCCACCGTTAGAACTATAAGATATAACTAGAAATTCGTTCTCTCTAAAATTTATTGATATATGCTTGATATCAAATCGTTAATAACCATTTAATTCCATTACACGAAGGATCGATGCCATGAGCCAGATATTTGAAGACAACTCACAAACTATTGGCCGCACACCACTTGTGCGTTTAAATCGCGTAAGCCAAGGCAACGTATTGGCAAAAGTTGAAGCACGTAACCCAAGTTTCAGTGTTAAATGTCGCATCGGTTCCAACATGATTTGGAATGCTGAAAAACAAGGTCTATTGAAAGCGGGCGTCGAATTGGTTGAACCAACCAGTGGAAATACTGGCATTGCCTTAGCTTTCGTTGCAGCAGCTCGTGGTTATTCACTCACGTTAACCATGCCTGAAAGCATGAGCTTAGAGCGTCGTAAATTGTTAAAAGCATTAGGGGCAAATCTGGTTCTGACCGACGCGCCAAAAGGCATGAAAGGTGCCATTGAAAAAGCCGAAGAAATTGTGGCCTCAGATCCGAATAAATATTTACTTTTACAACAATTTAATAACCCTGCAAATCCAGAAATTCATGAAAAAACAACAGGCCCTGAAATCTGGGAAGACACTGATGGTAACATTGATGCTTTCGTTGCAGGTGTCGGTACTGGCGGCACATTAACAGGCGTCAGCCGTTACATTAAACAGCAACAAGGTAAAGCCATTTTATCTGTTGCCGTTGAGCCGACAGAATCACCAGTAATAACTCAAGCATTAAATGGGGATCCCATCCAACCTGCACCGCACAAAATTCAAGGCATTGGTGCTGGCTTTATTCCAGGTAACTTAGATTTAGCCTTAATTGATGAAGTGCAACAAGTCAGTTCAGAAGATGCGATAGAGATGGCGCGTCGTCTAATGGAAGAAGAAGGCATTTTAGCGGGTATTTCATCTGGTGCGGCAGTGGTTGCTGCAAATCGTATTGCAGCACGCCCTGAATTTTTGAATAAAAATATTGTGGTTATTTTACCAAGTTCAGCTGAGCGTTATTTGTCCTCTGCACTTTTTTCTGGGCTATTTACAGATAAAGAAACACAACAGTGATCACAGTTTTATTCATACCTAGTGAGTATTTGAGTAAAAAGCCCACATCAGTGGGCTTTTTTATTGCAATTTTTTCACGGCTCTAATATAAAACCTCCAGTGCATTATTTTTCGCATCGAAATAAAGCAAAATTCTTTTGAATCACCACTCTTTAAGATGCTAGATGCTTTGCATTTTTATGCGAATCATCCAATTTAGATTTACGTTACGATCATTATTAATGTTGAAATACGTAAACCTTTTATCCAAAAATTTACTGACGTAAAAAAATTAATCACTGGGGTAATATATGTATCAGAAACAAGTTGAGATCACGGCAGAAAACGGTCTACACACTCGTCCAGCTGCACAATTTGTAAAAGAAGCAAAAGCATTTGAAGCTGACATCACGGTCACATCTAATGGTAAAAGCGCCAGTGCAAAAAGCTTATTCAAGCTACAAACATTGGGTCTAGTTAAAGGCACCATGGTTACCATCTCTGCTGAAGGTCCACAGGCAGAACAAGCGGTTGATCATCTTGTTGCTCTAATGGACACATTGCATTAATCCGCAATTTGTTTATTTTCCTAGTATCTCGATAATGTAAGGTTAAGGCTATGATCTCAGGTATCCCAGCTTCTCCGGGTATTGCTTTTGGTAAAGCACTATTATTGCAAGAAGACGCCATTGTTCTCAACAAAACGGCGATTTCTCCGGATCAAATCGATAGCGAAATAAAATGTTTCTTTGATGCTCGTAAAAAATCATCTGAGCAACTGGAAATCATCAAAGAAAAGGCGCGCGCAACTTTCGGCGACGAAAAAGCGGACATCTTTGAAGGTCATATCATGTTGCTTGAAGATGAGGAGCTTGAGGAAGAAATCATAGCCTTCATTAAAGACAATCATGCCTCTGCAGACTATGCGATTTACTCCATCATTGAAGAACAAGCGGTAACGCTTGAATCTTTAGATGATGAGTATCTAAAAGAACGTGCAACGGATATTCGTGATATTGGTAACCGCTTCATTAAAAACGCACTAGGCATCACCATCGTGAACCTAAGCTCAATTAATGAAGAAGTGATTTTAGTCGCCAATGATTTGACGCCATCAGAAACGGCACAAATCAATTTAGAATACGTATTAGGTTTTATCACTGATATTGGTGGCCGCACATCACACACCTCTATCATGGCTCGTTCATTAGAGTTACCTGCGATTGTGGGTACCAATGATATTACCAAGCGTGTAAAAAATGGCGATATGTTGATTCTGGATTCTTTGAACAATCATGTCATCATTAATCCAACAGACGTTGAATTAGCAGAATTCAAAGCCATTCGTGATTCTTATCAAGCAGAGAAAGACGAATTAGCAAAATTAAAAGATTTACCCGCGATTACATTAGACGGTCATCAAGTTGAAGTTTGCGGCAACGTAGGCACAGTAAAAGACTGTGATGGCGTACACCGTAACGGCGGTGAAGGTGTTGGTTTATACCGTACTGAATTCCTATTTATGGATCGCGATCAATTACCAACAGAGCAAGAACAATATATCGCTTACAAAGAAGTGACAAAAGCGATGCTTGGTGAGTCGGTTATCATTCGTACTATGGACATCGGTGGCGATAAAGACTTACCTTACATGGATTTGCCAAAGGAAATGAACCCATTCCTTGGCTGGCGTGCTATCCGTATCAGCTTAGATCGCCGTGACATGCTTCGTGCTCAATTGCGTGCTATTTTACGCGCTTCAGCACACGGTAAAATTCGCATTATGTTCCCGATGATCATTTCTGTTGAAGAGATCCGTGAACTGAAAGCGGCGATTGAACAATACAAAGCTGAATTACGTACTGAAGAATTAGCCTTTGATGAGCAAATTGAGATTGGCGTAATGGTAGAAACCCCTGCCGCTGCGGCTATCGCTCATCATCTAGCGAAAGAAGTGTCTTTCTTTAGCATTGGTACAAACGATTTAACCCAGTATACTCTAGCGGTTGATCGTGGTAATGAGCTGATTTCTCATCTTTATAACCCATTATCGCCTGCTGTACTGACAGTGATTAAGCAAGTTATTGATGCTTCTCACGCAGAAGGTAAATGGACGGGGATGTGTGGCGAATTAGCTGGTGATGAACGTGCAACTCTTCTACTTTTAGGTATGGGTTTGGACGAATTCAGCATGAGTGGTATTTCCATTCCACGAATCAAGAAAGTTATCCGTAATGCAAACTACGCTGATGTAAGAGCAATGGCAGAACAAGCGTTGGCGATGCCAACCGCCGCTGAAATTGCCGAACACGTAGAAAAATTCATTGCAGAAAAGACCATCTGCTGATTATTATCAGCCGATATAAAAATAACGCTTAGGAGCAACATCATGGGTCTGTTTGATAAAATTAAAAAATTGGTTTCAGACGATACAACTGAAGCAGGTGCTATCCAAATTATCGCACCACTATCTGGCGAAATCGTTAATATCGAAGACGTGCCAGACGTTGTATTCGCAGAGAAAATCGTTGGTGATGGTATTGCTATCAAACCAACTGGCAATAAAATGGTTGCACCAGTAAACGGTACTATTGGTAAGATCTTTGAAACTAACCACGCATTCTCAATCGAATCAGAAGACGGTATTGAGCTGTTTGTTCACTTCGGTATCGATACCGTTGAGCTAAAAGGCGAAGGTTTCACTCGTATCGCTGAAGAAGGTCAAGTTGTTAAAGTCGGTGATACTATCATCGAATTCGATCTAGCTTTACTTCAAGAGAAAGCAAAATCAACATTGACTCCAGTTGTTATTTCTAACATGGATGAGATCAAAGAGTTGAACAAGCAATCAGGTACTGTTGTTGTTGGTGAAACACCAGTAATCTTGATCAAAAAATAAGTAACTGATCTTACTTGTTCATGAAAAAACGCTGCTTATAAGCAGCGTTTTTTATTTACAGCGACATTAATAATGACTGTGAAGGTGCAAAGAAATACGCACCGCTCACGGCTTTTGTAAAACGCAAAAGCTGATCTGTTTTACCATCAGTCTCGCCATACATGCTGTTTAACATCACATCGAAATTATGCAATTGTGAACAACAAGCCATAAAGAAGAGTCCATGCTCACCAGATACTTGTCCATACGGCAGGCTGTGGCGCAATATTTTTAATCCCTTCCCTTCCTCTTTAATATCAACTCGACCAACGTGAGAAGCCTCAGGTACATCCTCTAACTCAATAGAATCCAACTTAGTTCGACCAATTACGTTTTCTTGCGCTTTTAAGTTCAGACGGTGCCATGCTGGTAAATTATGAATAAAACGCTGAGTCATAATAAAACTGCCCCCCGCCCATTCATCATCAGCAATCACAGCGACTTTATGACGATCTTCTGCGGTATCAGGGTTTTCCGTACCATCAATAAATCCAGTCATATCACGAGAATCTAGATAACGAAATCCTTGTACTTCCTCAAGTACTTCAACACTTTCTGAAATCGATGTTAAAAACTGGCTAAACACATAATGGTTCAAGTCCAAACGGTTAGAGCGTAAGTGAATCAAGATGTCACCACCCGTACTCAGTGCTTGTATCTCATCAGAGCCTAGCTGAGGAAAATCGTGAAATTTGGCACAAATGGGGTGAGATAAGGTTTGCCAAAACGTTTTTCCGAATGCGACGGTAATGGTTAAATTAGCACCTAACTGTTCTGCATTTAAATTATCAATCACTTGCTGTAAAGACTGACACTGACGCAATACTTGTTCCGTCTGATCGTGAACATTCATTACAACGAATAAAGCAAAAGGGTTTGCTTCTGGCAAAATGGCGGATTGAGGCTGGGGCATTAACATAATTATCTCCAATAATAAGTATTAATCGTTATCAATCACTGATTTTACCGATTATTTTATTAACTTATTATAAAATAATCATATTTATGCGGCTTTCTGATCCCATAAAAAAAGCCCCAAGACAGGGGCAAATAGTACGGAAATGATTCGTCTGACTTATACCGAGGTCACGGCAATTTGTAATTTAGCTTGTTGTTGAGAAGTGGCATCGAGCGTCTCAAAAGAAATAGGTGAATTTAATCCCGTAGAAATAATGGGCGACATAATGGTACGCACTAAACCGTCTTCTAAGCGTTCTTCTACCTTAAATGCAATCTTAATCTCATCGGCAGACACTTCTAAGAGTTCAGCACTGCCTATAAGTGAGCCCCCACCAGCGCTAGATTCATTCATATCAAAGCAAACCGTTTCCTCTCCAGGCAGTAAAGACAGCGATGTATTGACCGATCGAGTCGAGTTTGTACAACTTAATTCAAAATTCACATCGAGTAACCAATCAGCCATTGCCAATGGACTTAATAACGCACTGAATAAGACAAGTCCTTTACCCCAATCGTTCATACATTACCTCATCCTTCTGTTGCTCCTGAGAAGATTGCTCTCACTCGCTGACTTTTAATCAAATACCATAGAAACCAAATCGTTAACAAAAGTTGAATGGCAATGCCCCATTGAAATTCACCTTGTGTTTGTTGGAGATGGTAGAGTTGCAATCCTAAATCAAAACCATAAGCAATTAATAACGCCTTGCGACCTTGATTCCATAGCCACAGAACCCACACTTGAGAGTGTGTTCGATGGCCACTGAGCCACATATATATCAAACTTGGAACACCAATGCCCATGCCTAAGTATAAAGTTTGATGGATGGGGTAAAACAGAGCTAACAAATCAGCACCTTGCTGACGACTCACACCCGCCATAACAAAAATGGCCCATGCTTTAGCGCTAAACAAACACGCTAACCACCACATTTTGGGCAGTTTTAGCAATCCATTTTTATCATAATGTTCAATCGGATATATCACGACATACTCTCAATATTCTGACTCTTTGCTCGAACAGAAAATCATACCGATTGCGCTTTTTAATTTATACCTTTGTTGCGATGAGCCTTACCTTAATAAAGCGACTAACAAGATACACGGATACAGCGTCAATTTTGTGGCGTAGCGCACTCTCATCTTATTAAGAATGTTATTAACCTCACATTCCTGATTTTATGCTGCTCGATTTTTGTAAAATAAATGCGTCACAAAATCCAAATAAAAACAAAGAATAACTTAAAATCAACAAGTTAGAGGTTACAGACAATAAGTGAGTGCTATAAAGAATAATCACAAGATGGCCTATTATCTAAACACAAAAGGTATGTTTTCAATAAGATTGATTCATGAGTAACCACAGGATATGCTTTCTTTTTTCGGTATGGATCACTCATGAGTAAATCATCCCCCTCAATTGAAACACAGCAAGAAGCCTTAAAAATGGCCAAAGCAACGCAAAAGCCGAGTCAAACTAAAGAGCAAACGAAATTGATAGCTCAAGGTATTCAAAGTGGAATTGAGTTATATAAACGCCAACAAAAACAAAAATCCCGAGAACGAGATAAGCTACGAAAAAAACAAATTAAAGAAAAAAATATCGAGCAAAATGACGATACTCATGATGTCATTTCTGTTTCCTCATCACCCTCTTCTTTTTTGATTGGATTACCTTGGATACTTCTTGTGTTGTCTTGGGCTGGATTTCTTTTTTATTATTTTCGATAACATTAATAGAAAATACCATCTTGCAGAATAATCCACACTTTCATTAACTGTTCTTTTTATTCATTGAGTGACTCCCATGACAACGATGTACGGCATTAAAAATTGTGACACCATTAAAAAAGCCAAAAAATGGCTAGAAAATGAAAACATCAGTTATCAATTTCACGATTATCGAACTAATGG
>CAMQZF010000048.1 GCA_947039525.1 uncultured Photobacterium sp.
AAATGAAGGACGGCAGAGTTTGAAAAAGCGATCTGGCTAGAATTTTTCTATTTATTATGGAGAATTGAAAAGCGGTGATAGGTGGTTTCGTTGTTGAGTTAGGAGCGAATCTCTAATCGTGGTGAGTAACGTGAATATATGTAGTGAAACAGGCAATCATGAGTGTTTGCCTGTTGTGAACTTTGCTTCTTGTTATCCCATTACGCTCATGAGTTTGAAGATAGGCATGTACATCGCCAGTAATAATCCCCCAATCACCACACCCAAAAAGATAATAATGAAGGGTTCGAGTATCTTGCCAAGGTTATCGACGAGATCATCGACTTCTTGTTCGTATAAAGAAGCCATTTTATTGAGCATGTCATCTAAGGCGCCGGATTCTTCCCCAATCATTACCATTTGTAGCATCAACTCTGGAAAGACGGTGGTTTGACGTAAGGCTAAATTTAATGGCATGCCTGCGGCGGTGCTGTTGTGAGCTTGGATGATGGCTTGTTCAATGTATAAGTTACCCGCGGTTCGTGAGGACGACTCTAACCCTGCTAATAAAGGAATGCCTGAGGTAAAGGTTGTCGCGAGCGTGCGAGAAAATCGAGCAATGGTGGCTTTGAGCATCACCTCGCCTAATACGGGAAACCTCAATGAAAATCGCTGTGCTTTGAAACGGATTTTTTCATGTTTGTTATAGGATCGACGGTACAGAAAGACCGTTAGGAATAATCCTAAAGCAACAAAATGCCCGTAGTTAATCAGCGCATCGGAGGCATGAATGACCCATTGGGTAAAAATGGGGAGCTCTGCCCCAAAGCTGCTAAAGATCTGAGCGAACTGTGGAATTACAAACACCAACATTAAGATGGTCACGGCAATGGCCGTAAAGGAAACGATGGCGGGGTAAATCAGGGCTTTGACGACTTTCTTACGCATTTCTTCGTTTTTTTCTCAGTAGTCGGCAATACGGTTAAAGAGTTCGCCCAAATGCCCCGTTTGTTCCCCTGTTGAGACTAAATCACAATAAAATGAATCGAACAGAGGGGAGGTATTGCGTAAGGATTGCGAAATGGTGGATCCGGCTTCAATTTCTGCTGTGATTTGAGTCAACATGGCACGAACTTCGGCTTTATTGTGACTGTCGGCAATGAGTTTGAACGATTGAACAACGGGCACGCCGGAATTGATCATGGTGGTGAGTTGACGGGTGACTTTAGTGACATCCAATCGTGTCATTTGATTTTTGCGTTTGGCGAACGTTGATGGTTTGCGATGTTTTATTTTTTTGATGTTAATGAGCTGACGTTGCAAGGTTTCGCGCACATCTTGTTCTTTATAGCCTAAGGTCACGCCTGATATTTTTTTTCCGGCTTGGTTTACACCACGCCAATGATAATACTTCACTTGATTGGCGGTTTTCATTTGTGTCCTTACTGAATGAAAAAAGAGAAAACAGGAAAATAGAAAAAAGGGATGAAACTGATGTTAGAGTTGATGGATCAGGCGTTGTAATTCGCTCAGGCTGGTCACGCCTTCGGTTAATTTTTCGATGCCCGATTGTGCTAGGGTTTGCATGCCTTCTTGGCAGGCGATGTCTTCTAATTTTTGGGTGGTTGCACCGGATAATAAAGCGGCACCTAAGGGTTTGCTGAATGACATGACTTCGTAAATGCCGACGCGTCCCATGTAGCCTTGATTGCAACTGTTGCAGCCTTGAGGATTGGCTTGATAAATCGTGGCATTGCTCATGATGCCTAATTTTTCACGCAGAATGGGATCTAAGGTATGGGGTTGTTTGCATTGTGGGCAAAGGCGACGTGCTAAACGTTGGGCGATGATCAAACTGAGCGAGGAAGCCAAGTTATAATCGGCAACCCCCATGTTTAATAAGCGGGTGAGCGTTTCGGCGGCAGAGTTGGTGTGTAAGGTGGATAACACCAAGTGTCCTGTTTGTGCCGCTTTCATGGCAATTTCAGCGGTTTCAATGTCACGTACCTCACCAACCATGACGATGTCGGGATCTTGTCGTAAAAAAGATTTCAATGCGGCAGCAAAGCTCAAGCCGACTTTGTTGTTGATTTGCACTTGGTTGATGCCCGCTAAGTTAATTTCCACCGGATCTTCGGCGGTGGAAATGTTGCGGGTATCCGTATTTAAAATTCGCAAGCCCGTATAAAGGGAAACGGTTTTTCCGCTGCCCGTTGGGCCTGTGATTAAAATCATGCCTTGTGGCTGTTCTAACGCTTTGAGGTACAGTTGTTTTTGCTGTGGGTTGTATCCCAAAATATCAATGTCGAGATTGGCACTGGAGCTGTCGAGAATACGCAGCACCAATTTTTCTCCCCACAAGGTGGGCAAACAGGACACGCGCAAATCGACCGATAAGGTGTCGTTGAGTTTGATTTTAATGCGTCCATCTTGTGGCTGACGACGCTCGGCGATGTTCAGTTTGGACATCACTTTTAAACGGGTCGATAAACGGCGCGATAAATGACTCGGTGGGGTGGCGTGTTGTTGCAAAATGCCATCACAACGAAAACGAATGCGATAAAAGGTTTCGTACGGTTCAAAGTGAATGTCAGAGGCTTTTTTACGCACCGCATCCAATAACACTTGGTTGATGTAGCGGCTGACGGGCGCGGTATCTTGGGTTAAATCGAACACTTCATCGGTGTTTTCACTGATGTCGACATCGACCATGTCCCCCAAATCGGTATCGGTGATGGCTTTGCCTTGGGTGTTTTTATTCTCGCCAATGTCGCTGCCGTAAATACGGCGAATGGCGGCTTCCAAGTCGTCATGACTGACCAGTTGCGGCTCGATATTTTTGCCTGTGGCAAAGCGCAATTCGTCCAGCGCATCCATGTTGCTTGGGTCACTGACCGCCAAATTGACGGTGTTGCCCTCAATAGACAAGGGCAACACACGGTGGCGCAACACTATGTCACGCTGATTCAACTCCCGACAACATCCTTCGTAACCGTAATCGCCCATATTGACGATGGGCATCGCAAACTGCCGAGCAAGGGTCGTGACCAAGTCGTGGCTGGTGAAACAACCTGTCGCAATCAGTGCCCCTGATACTGACACCTTGTTGTTGGCTAAGTGCTCAGATACCATCGGTTGCTGATCCGTCGTCAGTAAGTTGGCTTGGTGAAGGATGAGAGGAAGATTCGACATATTATTAGTTAGTCGTCCCTACTGCGGCGCTAGCTTTACAGCTTTTAGATAATAAACTTTCCTCAATACCATCATTTTTACATGACCATTTGCCATCTTTTGTTCTGGCTAGATATATATTTTTATCCTTCAGATCATTGACGCCACCACTAAATTTAAATTGTATTTCCCCTGCTGAATTAGTTCCTTTAAAGAGCGTAATATCTCCTGATTCCATATTTGGTATTGTGATACCTGCTGCATCTGATTCAGGGAATTCACCGTTTGTTATTGCGTGAGTTTCTACTGTGGTTTTTAATGCGGTAATTGTTGCTAAGGCTGTCGCTACTTCCGCTTTAGCTACATATTTTTGGTATTGAGGAACTGCAACTGCTGATAGCACACCAATGACCGCTACCACGATCATCAATTCAATTAAGGTAAAACCGTTTTGCTTTTTCATTTCAATCTAGTCCTTTAGGGGGAATTTCGAGTGTGATGACTAGCTTAAAATGGTTATTGCGTAAATAGCCATTAAGGATTGTTTGAGGTGAGATTGATCTTTTGAAATGAATTTTTACGTTTCATTGTTTGCAGTGAAATTATCGGATAACTCTATTTTTAAATGACAAAAAGGGCATTGAATGCCCTTTTTTTATGCGTTTCCCGTATCTTATTTTGTTTTTTCTAAATAAACCGCATCGATAAATCCAAGGCACGAATGTGTTTGGTGAGTGCGCCAACGGAAATGTAATCCACCTTGGTGTGGGCGATATCGGCCAATGTCGATAGGGTGACATTACCTGACACTTCCAAGCTGGGACGTGGGTTTGGGTAGCTTTGAGTGAGCGTAACGGCAGCCCGCATGTTCTCTAAAGTGAAGTTATCGAGCATTACGATGTCGGCGTTGACTTCAATGGCCTGCTGCAATTCGGCTAAGGTTTCGACTTCCACTTCGACGGGCTTGTTTGGGTTCAACCATTGTGCTTGAGTGATGGCCTTGGCAATGGAGCCGCACGCGATGATGTGATTTTCTTTGATCAAATACGCGTCGACCACACCAATACGATGATTGTGTCCACCGCCACAATGCACCGCGTATTTTAACGCGCTGCGCAAGTTAGGCAGGGTTTTGCGGGTGTCCAATAATTGGGTGTCGCTGTCTTGCAGTTGCGCGACGTAGTCGGCGGTGACGGTGGCACAGCCCGATAACGTTTGAATGAAATTCATCGCGGTGCGTTCGCCCGTTAATAATAAACGAGACGATCCGTGCAATAAGCATAAGGTTTGATTGGCACTGACGCGATCACCATCTTTGACTTGCCAATCAATGGTGACGGCTTCCCAACTCGGCTCACTAATATTTAATTGCATGAAGACTTCGTCAGCCCATGCCTTGCCACAGAAAATGCCTGCTTCACGCGTGATCAAACGGGCGGTGCTGGTTTGTGTCACGGGAATTAAACTGGCGGTGATGTCGAGGTTGGGGTTCGTCGTACCATCTAAATCTTCTTGTAAGGCTTCGCGTACCGTACGAGTTATATCGTCAGGAAGTTGCGCCAAAAGATGAGTGAGACGTTGGGTGTGGTTGTGTCGAGCATCCTGTTCTGTCATGAATCGTCCGTTTAGCGTTAGCAGATGAAAAGCCCATTGAGTTACTTAACAGCAACTCGGCAAACGCGGCAAATGATAGCTCGTCTTATGAGCGGCGAAAAGGGCTATTTTGCATTCATGCGATAGGGGGATTTCTTGACATCTTTCTGATGAGGGGAGAGAGTGTTTTTCTTTTGCAAGAGGCTTTCCATGACGTGGACGATCACCGAGCATTGGCTCGATAACGCTAAGCATGTGCCATCGCCGTTTTTTAATGCGCGCCCCGATAACAATGATATTTCGTTATTGGTGATTCACAACATCAGTTTGCCACCCGCGCAATTTGGCGGACCGTATGTCGAACAGTTATTTTTAGGCACCTTGGATCCGAACGAACATCCGTATTTTGAAACCATTGCGGGATTTGAAGTATCGGCTCATTGTTTTATTCGTCGTGATGGGTCAGTGATTCAATTTGTGGGGTTTGATTGCAGAGCTTGGCATGCGGGCGTGTCGGAGTTTGCCGGACGAGACCAATGCAATGATTATTCGATTGGCATTGAGTTAGAAGGGACAGACAGCCTGCCTTATACGGCAGAGCAGTATGATACCTTGGTCGAATTGAGTAACACTTTGTTGGCTTGTTATCCTCTGCTATCGCGTTCTCGTATTACTGGGCATGAGTTTATTGCACCGCACCGTAAAACGGATCCCGGCATTGCGTTTGATTGGCGTCGTTATAAAAGCGCCCTACGGTAAATCAGCGTCTAAGGTATTTTACGATGGATCGGTGGTAATTCATCATCATCGCACTTTGGGATAAACCCAAACCATTGCGCATTGTGTTTACTTTGTTTCTCCTTCCTTCTTTAGTGACACTTCTTTTTCACTCAATAACAAAACCCACAATAATTGGTCTGACCATTTTTTGTTATTGAGTCGAATCGTATTATTTTTAGCTTTTGAATTCTCATTTTGTGCTTTTTTCTGTCTTTTATTGTGTTGTTTTTCAGCTTATTTATGCGGTTGTGTTTTTGGTTTGTGTTGATTTTGTGCTTTATTTTGATTTTGAATGTTAATTTATTGCTAATGTTTTCGTGTTTCCATGATTTTAATCAAATTCTTTGTGGACATATGAGGTCGGATATGTAAAATTTAACGCATATATAATTGGTCTTACCAATTATCCTTATAAACCGAAATGTCAGTAAGCAGAGTAACGATACGATGACTTATCAACGCATTCGCCAGCCCAAATTATCCGACGCTATCGAGCAAGAGCTTGAGCGTTTGATTTTAGAAGGTGTGTTATCTCCGGGTGAGCAATTGCCGCCAGAGCGTGAGTTGGCGAAGCAATTTGAAGTCTCTCGTCCCTCTGTTCGTGAAGCCATTTTGCGTTTAGAAGCCAAACAATTGCTCCTTCGCCGTCAAGGCGGTGGAACGTTCGTCAGTGATTCACTTTGGCAACACTTTTCCGACCCTTTGCTCGATCTCTTATCTGCGGATCCCAATACTCAATGGGACATTCTGGAATCTCGTCATGCGTTAGAAGGATTGGCTGCGTATTTTGCGGCACTTCGCGGTACGCCTGAGGATTTCTTACGCATAGATGAATGCCATTGTGCGATTGAAACTGCGCAAAAGGAAGGGGAAGCGGTCGAAGAAGCACAGGCAGTGATGAATTATCTGATTGCCGTCACAGAAGCAGCACATAATGTTGTTTTGCTCCATATCATGCGCAGTTTATTGCCGCTTTTAGAGCAGAATGTGATACAAAATTTTACGTTGTTGAATCGCCGTCCAGATGTGGTGGCGAAGATACAAAAACACCGCGCCAATATTGTTATGGCGATTGTTGCGAAAGCCCCAGAAGAAGCGCGCGCAGCATCCTATGACCATTTGGCGTATATCGAAGAAACTTTGTTGGAATTGACCCGTGAAGACAGTCGCCGTCAGCGATCGCTTCGTCGATTTCAACAACGAAATGAAGGACTGGATTGAGCCTCATCAGCCGAGTCTTAATAATGCAGTCGCGACAACATTAATTGGTCAATTACAAACAAAAGGATAGATCGTATGTCTGAAGTCATTCGCCATGACGTGGACGCACTGGAAACTCAAGAATGGCTAGAAGCCCTAGAGTCCGTGGTTCGTGAAGAAGGTGTAGAGCGTGCTCAGTTTTTATTGGAGCAAGTGTTAGAAAAAGCCAGCTTAGATGGCGTCGATATGCCAACAGGCATTACGACTAACTACATCAACACCATCCCTGCAGATAAAGAGCCTGCATACCCTGGTGATACCACGTTAGAGCGTCGCATACGTTCTATCATTCGTTGGAACGCAATCATGATTGTATTGCGTGCTTCGAAAAAAGATTTGGATTTGGGCGGTCACATGGCCTCTTACCAATCTTCTTCTGCATTTTATGAAATGTGTTTTAACCATTTCTTCCGCGCGTCGAATGACGTCGATGGCGGCGATTTGGTGTACTACCAAGGTCACATCTCTCCGGGTATTTACGCACGTGCGTTTGTTGAAGGTCGTTTAACGGCTGATCAGTTGGATAACTTCCGTCAAGAAGTTGATGGTAAAGGCATTCCTTCTTACCCACACCCGAAATTGATGCCTGAATTCTGGCAGTTCCCGACCGTTTCTATGGGTCTGGGTCCAATTTCTGCGATTTACCAAGCACGTTTCCTTAAGTACTTGAATGGTCGCGGTCTAAAAGACACCACAGCACAACGCGTTTACGCTTTCCTTGGTGATGGCGAGATGGATGAGCCAGAATCACGCGGTGCGATTTCATTCGCTGCTCGTGAAGGCTTGGACAACTTATGTTTCCTTGTTAACTGTAACCTACAGCGCCTTGATGGTCCTGTTATGGGTAACGGTAAGATCATCCAAGAATTGGAAGGTCTGTTCAAGGGCGCTGGCTGGAACGTGGTTAAGGTTATCTGGGGTCACAACTGGGATGCATTGTTGGCGAAAGACACGTCAGGCAAATTGCTTCAGTTGATGAACGAAACCTTGGATGGCGATTACCAAACGTTCAAGTCAAAAGACGGCGCGTACGTTCGTGAAAACTTCTTCGGTAAGTACCCTGAAACAGCAGCGCTTGTTGCAGATATGACCGATGAGCAAGTGTTCGCACTGCAACGTGGTGGTCACGATTCGTCTAAGTTGTTTGCCGCATTCAACAATGCGCAAAACACCAAAGGCAAGCCAACCGTTATCCTAGCTAAGACTGTTAAAGGTTACGGCATGGGTGAAGCAGCGGAAGGCAAAAACATCGCTCACGGTGTGAAGAAGATGGACATGACGCACGTTGAATACTTGCGTGATCGTTTGGGTCTTCAAGATTTGATTTCAGATGAAGCATTGAAATCTTTGCCTTACCTTGAGCTAGAAGAAGGCAGTGCTGAGTACAAGTACTTGCACAGCCGTCGTGAAGCATTACACGGTTACACACCTAAGCGTCTTCCTGAGTTTACGGGTGAATTTGAAGTGCCAGCTTTGGAAGAATTCCAACCTTTGCTTGAAGAGCAAAAGCGTGAAATCTCAACCACAATGGCATACGTTCGTGCATTGAATATCTTGTTGAAGAACAAGAGCATTGGTAAGAACATTGTTCCTATCATTGCCGATGAAGCACGTACCTTTGGTATGGAAGGTTTGTTCCGTCAAGTGGGTATCTACAACCCGCACGGTCAAACGTACACACCAGAAGACCGCAGCACGGTTTCTTACTACAAAGAAGACCAAGCGGGTCAGGTTCTGCAAGAAGGTATTAACGAGCTAGGCTCAATGTCTTCTTGGGTTGCGGCGGCAACGTCTTACAGCACCAACAACTTACCGATGATTCCGTTCTACATCTATTACTCTATGTTTGGTTTCCAACGTGTGGGCGATATGGCGTGGATGGCGGGTGACCAACAAGCACGTGGCTTCCTATTGGGTGCAACGGCGGGTCGTACCACGCTAAACGGTGAAGGTCTACAGCACGAAGATGGTCATAGCCACATTTTGGCGGGCACGATTCCAAACTGTATCTCTTACGATCCAACGTTTGCGTACGAGCTTGCGGTTATCATGCAAGACGGTATTCGTCGCATGTACGGTGATCAAGAGAACGTGTATTACTACATCACTATGATGAACGAAAACTACCACATGCCAGCCATGCCAGAAGGCGCGGAAGAAGGCATTCGTAAGGGTATCTACAAGTTAGAAACTCACGCGGGTAGCAAAGCGAAAGTTCAATTGATGAGCTCTGGTACCATCATGAATGAAGTGCGTAAAGCCGCTCAAATTTTGAGTGACGAATACGATGTGACTTCAGACATCTTTGCTGTTACGTCTTTCAACGAATTGACCCGTGATGGTCAAGCAGTTGAGCGTCACAACATGCTTCATCCAGAAGCCGCAGAGCAAACGGCGTACATCACTCAAGTATTGGGTAATGAGCCAACTATCGCAGCAACGGATTACATGAAGAACTACGCAGAACAAGTGCGTGCCTTCGTACCAGCGGTATCTTACAAGGTATTGGGTACAGATGGATTTGGTCGTTCAGACAGCCGCGAAAACTTGCGTCGTCACTTTGAAGTGAACGCAGGCTACGTTGTGGTTGCGGCATTGAACGAATTGGCAAAACGTGGCGATATTGAAAAATCCGTAGTGGCTGAGGCAATTGCGAAATTCAATATTGACACCAATAAGACAAACCCGCTTTACGCGTAAGAGGCAGAAAGAACATGGCAATTGAAATTAATGTACCTGACATCGGCGCAGATGAAGTTGAAGTGACTGAAATTATGGTCAGCGTTGGCGATAAAGTGGAAGAAGAGCAATCTTTGATCACGGTTGAAGGCGACAAAGCGTCCATGGAAGTGCCTGCGCCACAAGCGGGTATCGTTAAAGAAATCAAAATCGCAGAAGGCGACAAAGTGTCTACGGGCTCTTTGATCATGGTTTTTGAAGCTGAAGGTGCCGCGCAAGCGGCTCCTATTGAAGCGCCTGTGGCAGTAGCCGCGGTTGCCGCTCCTGCTGTTGCTGAGCTGAAAGAAGTGCACGTACCGGATATCGGTGGTGACGAAGTTGAAGTGACTGAAATCATGGTTGCGGTTGGCGATAGCATCGAAGAAGAGCAATCGTTGATCACCGTTGAAGGCGATAAAGCATCAATGGAAGTACCAGCACCTTTCTCTGGTGTATTAAAAGAAATCAAAGTAAATGCGGGCGATAAAGTGTCGACGGGTTCTTTGATCATGATCTTTGAAATCGCAGGCAGCGCACCCGCTGTTGCTGCAGCCCCTGTGGCACAAGCTGCTCCTGCTGCTTCTGCTGCAAAAGAAGTCAACGTACCGGATATCGGTGGTGACGAAGTTGAAGTGACTGAAATCATGGTTGTGGTTGGCGATACGGTTTCTGAAGAGCAATCGTTGATCACCGTTGAAGGTGATAAAGCGTCCATGGAAGTACCAGCACCGTTTGCAGGTGTGGTTAAAGAAATCAAAGTGAACGCGGGCGATAAAGTGTCAACGGGTTCTTTGATCATGATCTTTGAAGTGGCGGGTGCAGCACCTGTTGCTGTTCAAGCATCAGCGCCGGCAGCGGCTCCAGCTCCAGCGACTTCTGCACCTCAAGCAGCGGCACCTGTGGCAACGGATTTCGTTGAAAATAACGAATACGCTCATGCATCACCAGTGGTTCGCCGTTTGGCGCGTGAGTTTGGCATTAACTTGTCAAAAGTGAAGGGTACGGGTCGTAAGAATCGCATCCAGAAAGAAGACGTACAAAACTTCGTGAAAGACGCTCTAAAACGTCTTGAGTCGGGTGCTGGCGCATCAGGCAAAGGCGATGGTGCGGCATTGGGTCTACTACCTTGGCCAAACATTGACTTTAACAAGTTTGGTGAGACGGAAGTGAAACCTCTTTCTCGCATTAAGAAGATTTCTGGCGCTAACTTGCACCGTAACTGGGTGATGATTCCTCATGTTACTCAGTGGGATGATGCTGATATCACGGCATTGGAAGCGTTCCGTAAGGAACAAAATGCGATTGAAGCGAAGAAAGATTCAGGCATGAAAATCACTCCGTTGGTGTTCATTCTGAAAGCCGTTGCGAAAGCATTGGAAGCGTTCCCATCGTTCAACTCATCATTGTCTCAAGACGGTGAAAGCTTGATCTTGAAGAAGTACATCAATATCGGTGTGGCGGTTGATACGCCAAACGGTCTTGTGGTTCCTGTCTTTAAAGATGTGAATAAGAAAGGCATTTTTGAATTGTCTGATGAGCTAGCAGCGATTTCTAAGAAAGCGCGCTCTGGTAAATTGACAGCATCTGATATGCAAGGCGGTTGTTTCACCATTTCTAGCCTAGGTGGCTTGGGTGGTACCGCGTTTACACCAATCGTAAATGCACCAGAAGTGGGCATTTTGGGTGTGTCTAAATCGGAAATGAAACCGGTTTGGAATGGCAAAGACTTTGAGCCTCGTTTGATGCTGCCATTGTCCTTGTCTTACGATCACCGTGTGATCGATGGTGCTGAAGGCGCGCGTTTCATTACGTATTTGAATGGCGTTCTTTCTGACATCCGTCGTTTGGTATTATAAGCCAATAAAGTAAAAGGATGATCGAGTGATTCCGATGTGACAACAATGTCTTTCATCGGAATTGCTGTCCACTTCACAGGCTGTTTGATTCGATTGTTCAATAACTGATAGGTTTGTAGAATAATCAATACGATAAGCCAAGCGCCTAGCGGTCAGCCTGTTAGGGATATAAGACTTACAATGAGGTCAAGATGAGCAAAGAAATCAAAGCCCAAGTGGTTGTAATCGGTGCAGGTCCTGCTGGTTACTCAGCGGCATTCCGTTGTGCGGATTTGGGATTAGAGACAGTAATTGTCGAGCGTTACAATACATTGGGCGGTGTGTGTTTGAATGTGGGTTGTATCCCATCAAAAGCATTGTTGCACGTAGCTAAAGTGATTGAAGAAGCGAAAGCTTTGGCTGAGCACGGTATCGTGTTTGGTGAGCCGCAAACGGACATCGACAAGATTCGCTTGTGGAAAGACAAAGTAATTACTCAGTTGACTGGCGGTCTTGGCGGTATGGCTAAGATGCGTAAAGTGACTGTTGTGAATGGTTTCGGTAAATTCACTGGCTCTAACACTTTGAGTGTGGAAGGTGAAGATGGCGTTACTAACATCACCTTTGATCATTCTATTATTGCTGCGGGTTCTCGCCCAATCAAATTGCCGTTCATTCCTCATGAAGATCCACGTATTTGGGATTCAACGGATGCGCTTGAGCTGAAAGAAGTGCCTAAGAAGTTGTTGGTCATGGGTGGCGGTATCATCGGTTTGGAAATGGGTACGGTGTATCATGCGCTGGGCTCTCAAATCGATGTGGTTGAAATGTTCGACCAAGTGATTCCAGCAGCAGATAAAGACATTGTTAAAGTCTTCACTAAGCGTATTGGTAAGAAATTCAACTTAATGTTGGAAACCAAAGTGACGGCTGTTGAAGCAAAAGAAGATGGCATCTACGTCAGCATGGAAGGTAAGAAAGCGCCGGCTCAACCTGAGCGTTACGATGCCGTGTTGGTTGCCATTGGTCGTGTGCCAAACGGTAAAGTGTTGGATGCTGAGAAAGCGGGCGTTGCGGTTGATGAGCGTGGTTTCATCAATGTTGATAAGCAATTGCGTACTAACGTTCCTCATATCTTTGCGATTGGTGACATCGTAGGTCAACCTATGTTGGCGCACAAAGGTGTGCATGAAGGTCACGTTGCGGCAGAAGTGATTTCTGGTAAGAAACATTACTTCGATCCAAAAGTGATTCCATCGATTGCGTACACTGAGCCAGAAGTCGCTTGGGTAGGTAAGACTGAAAAAGAAGCGAAAGCAGAAGGCATTAACTACGAAGTAGCGACGTTCCCTTGGGCTGCTTCAGGTCGTGCGATTGCCTCTGATTGTGCCGATGGCATGACAAAGCTGATCTTCGATAAAGAAACACATCGTGTGATTGGTGGTGCGATTGTTGGTACTAATGGTGGTGAATTGCTGGGTGAAATTGGTCTGGCGATTGAGATGGGTTGTGATGCTGAAGATTTAGCATTAACCATCCACGCTCACCCAACCTTACACGAATCTGTTGGTTTAGCAGCAGAAGTGTTTGAAGGTACAATTACTGATTTACCAAATGCGAAAGCGAAGAAAAAATAATCGTTTCTTCGACTTAAAAAAAAGCGCCTAAGGGCGCTTTTTTTATATTTAATTTTTGATGAAAGTCAGATGTTGTTAAATTGGGTGAGATTTTAATTTCACGTTAACAATGTTATGCTAAGGATCGTGATTTCGATCGTGAATAAACAGAATTTCCTGTGGTATACAGTGTCTTTTGTTTGTTTTATTTTCAGGAAAGTCTCACCTCTAAGGATGTTTGTTCTAATAAGATCAAACCAATAATAAGGAATATGTCGTGCTTGAAGCTTACCGTACCCACGTCGCAGAGCGTGCTGAAGATGGAATCGTCCCTCAGCCTTTAAATGCTGAGCAAGTGTCTGATCTGGTAACATTATTAAAGTCTCCGCCTATTGGTGAAGACGCTTTTTTACTGGATCTCTTTGAAAATCGCATTCCACCGGGTGTGGACGATGCGGCGTATGTGAAAGCGGGCTTTTTGGCTGCGATTACGTGTGGTGAAGCACAGTCACCTTTGATCAATAAAGAAAAAGCCGCGATGTTATTAGGCACCATGCAAGGTGGCTATAATATTGATCCGTTGATCGCGCTATTGGATGATGAAGAAGTGGCTGAAATTGCCGTGAATGCATTATCACACACCTTATTGATGTTTGATTCTTTCTACGATGTCGAAGAAAAAGCGAAAGCGGGCAATGTTTATGCTCAACGCGTGTTGCAATCTTGGGCTGATGCCGACTGGTTCCTATCTAAGCCCGCATTGGCTGAAAAAATCACGTTAACCGTTTTTAAAGTCACCGGTGAAACCAATACCGATGATTTGTCGCCTGCACCGGATGCGTGGTCTCGTCCTGATATTCCTTTGCATGCATTAGCCATGCTTAAAACCGCTCGTGATGGCATTGAGCCAGAAAAAGACGGTCACATTGGTCCGATTACACAAATTGAACGTTTAAAAGAAATGGGTCATCAATTGGTGTATGTGGGTGATGTTGTTGGTACCGGATCTTCTCGTAAGTCGGCAACAAATTCAGTGCTGTGGTTCATGGGCGATGATATTCCTTATGTACCGAATAAGCGCGCGGGTGGTTATGTTCT
>CAMQZF010000049.1 GCA_947039525.1 uncultured Photobacterium sp.
CCCATTTCTTCACATCAAAAATATCAGCAATGGCTTTATTGGATGGATAATAACGCACACAATAAGGCTCATCATCACTTTGCCAATCGACCAGTGATGACAAATACAGAGAAAAGTCCCCATCGATGCCATACAAAGGTTCAGGGTACTGACAATTAATATGAACAGCTCCTCCCTTCAAAGATTGCTGTGCCATTGCCTCATCTATTGTTGTTAAAACCCACTCAGGTGGAATGGACAACGACGGTGATGGCAAGTCACAAAATGCCGTCACATGGTGAGAAAAAATACCCCGTTGCTCAATAGCTTGATTCGCACCACACGCCATGAGCTCAACAGGACGATCGGACGTTAATACGACCAATTTTTCGCCTGTTAAATTCGCTTCAGCAATCGCTGGCAGTAAATTAGCAACAGCGGTTCCTGATGTCACAATAATCACAACAGGTTGTTGTGAGGCTTTTGCCAATCCTAGCGCTAAAAAACCTAAGCCACGCTCATCAAAATGCGTATGAATGGTAAATGAATCTCGTTCAGTAGCAGATAATGTCAATGGCGTAGAGCGAGATCCTGGCGCAATACAAACATGCTCAACACCCAATCTCGACAATTCATCCAAAATAAGAGAAGACCACACTCGATTTAATCCAGCTCGATGCTTCATCGCCATACCAACAACAGGATTTACATTCATTGTATTTCGCACTCCACCACATTTTCCGCACACGCAAACAAGCTAAATAATGTCGATGTTTTACGATCCAATTCTTGCCACTCACTGAGCGCTTCCGATCCCGGAACAATTCCCGCACCCGCGAATAAATTCAATTGATCATCAACAATTAACGCACTACGAATAGCAACACAAAATTCACTGCGATCCACGCCAATAAAGCCAACCGCACCACTGTACCAACCACGAGTAAAAGACTCTTTTTCTCGAATAAACTGCATCGCCTCTTCTCTTGGCAAACCAGCAATGGCTGCTGTCGGTTGTAAACAACCTAAGAGTTGAGCATCCGTCACTGTCTCATTTAATAAACCCGACAAATGACGTTTTAAGTGTTGAACTTTACGTAAACGTACCAACTCAGGCTCTCGACTCACCTGTAAATCAGCACACCAGGGCGTTAAACGACTCACCAAGTCATCAACCACTAAACGATTTTCATAGCCATTTTTCTTATCATTCAAGAGCCAATGTGCAAAAGACTGATCTTCTTCATCAGTCCTTCCTCGTCCTATCGTGCCAGCCAATGCTTCAGTGGAGAAAGTCTGAGTATCTCGAGAAAATAAACGTTCGGGCGTTGAACCTAAAAAACTGTGAGTCGAATCAAGCGCCATCAAAAAATGAAAACTATCATGATTGTGTTGACGACTCGCTTGCAATAATTGCGTAGGCAACACAGGTTTATCCAAGGTCAACGTCGTACGACGAGCAAGCACCACTTTATCAAACGACTGCTTATCAATCGCATCCAAAGCACTGTTCACCATATCAGACCATTGTGGTAATTCTGGGGTGTCGGCACGCCCAATAATCGTACTATCAATCGCAGTTAACGAAGTCTGTGAAAAAGATAAAGACGCTAATGCTGTTAATACCGATTCCTGCGGGGCTTCATTGATAATCAATCGCCAATCATTACCAGTACGACGCAGTTCTAATTGCGGTAAAAAGAAAAAAGACGCCAAAAGCTCTTGCTGATGTGTCACTTGACCATCAAAAGAACGTCCACCCCACACTCGCTGCTGACCACTCAATGACATTTCAGCCAATTGAGGATCCGAGAAAGAGCGTAAATGCCCTAACGCAATCGCCTCCTCTTGACCATCACGAGATTGCCAATAAAACTGAGGGTACAAGGTTTGATGGCTTAGCCAGTCCAACAAATCAACGTCAGCAGACGCCGAAAAGGGTAAATCCCATGATTGAATAACCCCAAACTCAAGGCGAATGGAATCCATTAATGATTGAACGACGGTGTGTAACGCGGCCAAAGTAACCTCACTCAGCTTACTTGTACTGTAACGCCGTTCCTTAGCTAGGAGTACATTATTTCCATCATGGAAAAGATAAACGATTATTTTAATTTAAATAACAACGATATTCGCCATCATTTAAAATAAAAAGAAAATTAATAGTAAATAAAAAGAAAAATTTCTGAAACATTCTACCTTACTTTTTTCGAGAGTGAGAAACGTAAAATCGGTGATTTTTGCTGATTCTTACAACAGTCGAAAAATAAAAAAATATTTTCTTCTTTTTCAGCCGTTAATAACTTTCAATCACAGGGGGTGATGGTGTAGTTTGTGAAAAAGATCAAAATACAATAGGAAGTAGGAATGTCCAATCTCATCGGTATGTCGTCGAAACTCAACAACGTCTGTTACGACATTCGAGGTCCAGTCTTGAAACACGCTAAACGCATGGAAGAAGAAGGCCAACAAATACTCAAACTGAACATTGGTAATCCTGCCCCATTTGGGTTTGATGCGCCCGATGAAATTCTCGTTGATGTCATTCGTAACTTACCCACATCACAAGGTTACTGTGACTCAAAAGGCATTTATTCTGCTCGTAAAGCGGTCGTTCAACATTACCAAAAATGCGGATTACGCGATTTGGACATCGAAGATGTTTACATCGGTAACGGTGCATCCGAATTA
The DNA here is from genome assembly GCA_947039525.1 of uncultured Photobacterium sp. Classification (GTDB taxonomy): domain Bacteria; phylum Pseudomonadota; class Gammaproteobacteria; order Enterobacterales; family Vibrionaceae; genus Photobacterium. Next base: position 2,671 of record CAMQZF010000049.1, read on the forward strand.
ATTGTAATGGCAATGCAGGCATTACTGAATAATAGCGATGAAATGCTTGTTCCATCACCAGACTATCCATTATGGACCGCAGCCGTTTCTTTATCTGGAGGTACTCCAGTACATTACATTTGTGATGAAGAATCTGATTGGTACCCAGATCTAGATGACATTAAAAGTAAAATCACCGATAAAACTCGCGGTATCGTATTAATCAATCCGAATAATCCGACAGGCGCGGTATACAGTCGTGACTTTTTATTAGAAGTTGTCGAAATTGCCCGTCAACATAAGTTGATCATCTTTGCAGATGAGATTTATGACAAAATCCTTTATGACGGAGCTCAACACACTTCGGTTGCCCCATTAGCAGAAGACGTTTTTTGTGTCACCTTTAATGGCTTATCCAAAGCTTATCGTGTGTGCGGTTTCCGAGCTGGATGGATGGTGTTATCTGGTCCTCGTCACCTAGCGAAAGGCTATGTCGATGGCTTAGACATGCTGGCTTCAATGCGCTTATGTGCCAACGTGCCTATGCAACACGCCATTCAAACGGCCTTAGGCGGCTATCAAAGCATCAATGAGTTTATTCTCCCTGGTGGACGCTTACTGGAACAACGCAATCGTGCTTATGACTTAATCACGCAAATACCCGGTGTCACTTGCGTTAAACCAAAGGGGGCCTTGTATATGTTCCCAAAATTGGATCAAAAGAAGTTCAATATTCAAAATGATGAGCGCATGGTCATGGACTTTCTCAAACAAGAAAAAGTGCTGCTTGTGCACGGCACCGGATTTAATTGGATAAAGCCGGATCACTTTAGAATTGTTACCTTGCCTCGAGTGGATGAGCTTGAAATCGCCATTGGTCGATTAGAGTGCTTCTTATCCGGTTATCGTCAGTAGAATTTCCCCACCAGGCAAGCCTCTTTGTCTGGTGGCATGGCTCACCTTCTAAGTAATGAGGTAATATCGATATGGAAACCAGTCATTTCTTTGCCTACCTTGCTCGCATGACCTTAATTCAACGCTGGCCTCTCATGCGTTCAGTCACGACCGAAAACATTTCAGAGCACAGCTTACAAGTGGCTTTTGTCGCTCATGCCTTAGCTTTAATCAAAAATAAAAAATTTGGTGGAGAATGCAATCCAGAGCGCATCGCCTTACTAAGCATGTTCCACGATTGCAGTGAAGTCATTACGGGTGATTTACCAACCCCCATAAAATATTACAACCCCACCATTGCTGAAGAGTACAAGAAAATCGAACTCGCGGCAGAACAGCGTTTATTAGGATTATTACCTGAAGAATTTCGAGATGATTACGCCCCACTTATCGACAGTGAGAAAATCAATTCCGATGAGTACGCTATCGTCAAGCAAGCTGACTCAATATGCGCTTATCTGAAATGTTTGGAAGAGTTAAACGCTGGTAATCACGAATTTACGCAAGCCAAAAAACGACTAAGAGAAACCCTAGATGCGCGATCCACACCCGAGATGCAATACTTTCTCGAGACCTTCGCACAAAGTTTTACCTTAACCTTGGATGATATCAGTTAATGCGCGACCCGTTTTCAGTGGCCTCTTTTTGGGAGGATCGCTTTGACGCAGAAACTAAAATGCGTCGCAACGATCAACGTTCGGTCTTTCAACGAGATCGTGCTCGTATTTTACATTCAGCCGCTTTTCGACGCTTACAAGCCAAGACCCAAGTTCATGGCGTTGGAGAAGATGATTTCTATCGTACTCGTCTCACGCATTCTTTAGAAGTTTCCCAAATCGGCACCGGCATCGTCGCTCAACTTAAACGTAAACAGCCTGAGTTTCGTTCCATTTTGCCCTCAACCAGTCTGATGGAAAGCATCTGTCTTGCTCATGATATCGGTCATCCTCCATTTGGACACGGTGGTGAAGTCGCGCTGAATTACATGATGCGTGATCATGGCGGATTTGAAGGAAATGCCCAAACGTTTCGGATTCTAACCAAGTTAGAACCATATACCGAACATAACGGCATGAATCTCACTCGACGAACACTTTTGGGACTCCTCAAATACCCCGCGCTCATTAGTGAAACTCAAGCACTTCAGAAAGCCCCCGAAGTTGAGCGTTTTCGTCAATTAAAAGCCAATGAATGGCACCCAGCCAAAGGCATTTATAATGACGATCAAACACAGTTAAATTGGGTTTTAAACCTGAGCGATAATGATCGTACTTTATTTTCAACTATGCGTTGCGAGCGTCAATCCCCCACGGAGCATTTAAAAACGCGTTATAAGTCATTAGACTGTTCCATCATGGAATTAGCCGATGACATTGCCTATGGCGTACACGATTTAGAAGATGCCATCGTCATGGGCATTGTTAACCGCGAACAATGGCAAGAAATGGTTGCCAGTAAAATTGCGGAATGTGGAGAGCCTTGGTTAGAAGGACATATTGGTGCGATTAGTGAACACTTATTCAGTGCACACCACCTACGAAAAGATGCCATCGGCGCTTTGGTTAATAGCTTATTAACGGCAATCGACATAGCCCCAACGATCCAGAATGGATTGCACAGTTTTGATGAGCCATTATTACAATGGAATGCCGTTTTATCGGAACCAATGGAAATCACACTTAATGCGCTCAAACAATTTGTCAGTACTTGCGTCGTAAAAAAACCAGAAATTCAATTATTTGAATATAAAGGTCAGCAATTGGTTATGGAGTTATTTGAAGCGTTTTCATCCGATCCTGATCGCCTACTTCCAGAAACCGCTCATAAGCAGTGGCAAAGTGCAGTAGAACAAGGCAACAACGAATATCGTGTTATCGCCGATTACATTTCTAGCATGACGGATGGCTTTTCTCAGCGCTTATATCGCACCTTATTCACACCAACACTGGCTACCAGCATTGGTAATCAAGGTTATTGATAATTACGTTCAAAAATACCTTCCGGCATTTGCTGTATTTGAAAATCAATCATGGCATGGAATGACGTTAATAACGGCTGATAACGATCAGCCGTTGCATCCAACTCACTCAAAGCGTAATAACAGGCTTCCACTGTTGATAAACCTCCTGCTTTAGGGGATTTACGAATACGATATTCACCATCCATAATTTCAGACAAAGCAACCGTGGGTAGAGAATGAAGATTGTGAGATAACAACCACATTTTATAGGCTTTTTTCCAAGTTCCATCCAATAAAATCAACGTTAAAGGGCGCTCATCAATTTGATTGATATTATCTTCTTGTTGCCAATCATTCAGCGTTACTGAAGAATCATTTGGAAAAAGCACAGCAACCCGTTGAGTTTGATCATTCAACAACTGATTCAACTCATTATGCTCAGAAAAATCCTCTCCCACCCATAATTGAGCATTAGATAATGATAATGTCACAATTCGAGCGGTGCCTATCGCACGGTTTACTTCGGAAGGATGTTGTAATATCCATACCGTTATCGGAGAGGAAATCAGACTGATGGTTTTACAAATGCAAGCACGGTGTGCTTTTCCGCAGGTTTCACAATATCGGCTCATAGGTTGCTCTTGATTTATCTTCGATCTTGGCTCGTTATTTCTATTCTCATTGTGATTGCACAGTGGGAAGCGATTCATTCTTTCCTGATTTGGCAACGACCAAAGATAATCACAGGAGAATGGTGGCGAATCGTAACAGGAAATTGGACTCACACCAACTGGGCACACCTTGGAATGAACCTTACTACCTTAGGGGCCATTTTATGGCTATTTCAAGACTCCCTCTCAGACAAACGTTTAATCAGCTTAATCTTTATCTTTAGCCTATTCATTGGATGTTTGCTCTATATCACTCCATTACAAGGGTATGCCGGACTGTCTGGCGTTTTATACGCTCTGTTTTTTTGGGGGTGCATTCAAGAAATAAAACAAAGAATAACCAGTGCGTACTGGTTATTCTTTGCTGGAGCCTTAAAAATAGCTGATGAGCAAATTATGGGGGCGTCAGAACACATCACTCATTTAATTAACGCCCCCGTTGCCATTGAAGCACATTTATTCGGCAGCATAATTGGTATACTTTTTAGCGCCGCGATGCCAAACATGAAAGAGAATCGTCAGTGATTACAATAATAAACGATGACGATTTTTTTCTAAAATAGACGAGCCAACACCTTTGACTAAGACAATATCTTCAATAGTCTCAAAAGGACCGTTTTTCGTACGATATTGAATGATGGCTTTGGCTTTTTCACGCCCAATACCAATCAATAACTTATCCAATTCTTCTTCTGAAGCTTCATTAATTGACACCGTGATTTCAATACCGTCATATTCATCGGTTGCACTCGCCATAGCATTACCACTGAGCACGCTGCTAACAAGCATCAATCCGGCTGCACAAATCCATTTTTTAGCGACGTTAATATCCATTCTAATCATCCTTATTTCGTCCAGTCTTTCATTAAACAAAATTCATATAACGAAAGAAGACATTCACAATGAAATATTAATGACAGCCATAAAAAAACGGGTCATCTCAAAGATGACCCGTTTAAACAGAAAAACTTAAAGCAATTAATTAGTTGAAGTTTCTGCTGGGTAACTTACATCACCAGTATCACGAAGTTGAGAAAGCGTCGACATCAAATCCTGCTGAGCATTCATTTGTGCCACTTTTTCCACAAACTTAGCGTTATCGGCCTCAGCTGTTGTCTTTGGCGTAATAACTTTATCCAAAGCAACAATAATGACATTACCAGTAGCATCACCAGTTACCCCAAAGGTTGATTTACCATCAACAGGTTGAGGCATACGGAAAGCCACTTGCGCTAACGTGCTATTTTTATCAGAACGTGAAATCACACGGTCAGCAGAGAAGGCATAACCATCTTTAGTAACCGCTTCAGATTTTCCAGCACGTAAATCAACAAGAATCTTATTCGATTCAGCTTCAGCTGCTTCTTCACCTAACTTCGTAGCCAATAATGTTTTCACATTGGCTTCAACGTCTTTAAATGGCAATACTGCTTGAGGGCGAGTTGATTCAACACGAACGACCATCACGTGCTCTGGACCCAAATCAATCACATCGGAGTTCAAACCATCATCATGCACATCAGTACTCATTAACGATTTCAATACTTTTGGATTATTTAACACGCTAGGTGCCGTATTTGTAGAGAAGTAACCCGTCGTTTGAATCGTTGCATTCACTGATTTAGCTGCTGCATCCAAAGAGTCAGGATGTTCAAACGCTTGCTGTGCTAAATCTTGCTGTAAATTATAGAAAGACTCAGACAATTTCTGTTCTTTTAAATCTGCAATAATGCTTTGTTCAACATCTGCAAAAGGCTTAACAACAGCAGGTTTAATACCATCTAACTTGATGATATGGAAACCAAACGCAGTTTGGACTACACCAGATAACTCACCAACTTTATTTAAAGCAAAAGCCGCTTTATCAAACGCAGGATCCATCACACCGCGTCCAAACCAGTCCAGCTTACCACCATCTTTAGCGCTAAATTTATCTGCAGAATCTTTTTCTGCAAGCTCGGCAAAGTTCGCACCCGCCTTCAGTTGCGCTAAGACAGCTTCCGCTTTTGCTTTATCCGCAGCGGTATCACCTTGAATCAAGATATGACTAACTTGAATCTTTTCTGCTGTGCTAAATTTACTTTCGTTTTCTTTGTAATACTGTTGAGCTTGCTCTGGTGTTACTTGAATAGCATCTTTGATGTTTTTCGCCGTTAATTCGACATAAGCTGCTTTTAATTGTTCTGGGCGAGTAAATTGCTGTGGATTTTCATCGTAATACAATTTTGCTTGAGCATCAGTAATGGTTTGCTCTGCTTTAAACTTCGCTAAGTCCAAAGTAATCGTACGAATTTGACGTTGCTGACCTTCTAATTGACTTAACGAGTCCAATTGGTTCTTCAACGTAAAATCACTACCTTCAATACTGCTTAAGTATTGCTGACGTAATAAATCTGTCCCAACAGATTGGGCAAATTGGTCAGGTGTAATGCCTGAGCGCTGTAATAAATTATTATACAACTCATTACTAAACACTCCATTTTCTTGGAAAGCAGGAATTGCAAAAATTGCTTGGCGAATTTGTTCGTTACTGATATGCATACCCAATTTCTTAGCACGTTGTTCAATCAGTACGTTATTAACCATGCGATTTAACACACTTTCACGCAACTGCTTCACATACTCAGGGTTGCCCATCAATGTCGAGAAATACTCACCCAATTGAGACTGCATTTGATTACGTTCATTTTGATACGCTTGCTCAAATTGTTGCTGGCTGATTTTCTCACCACCCACTTTCGCTGCTGGTTTTGGACCACTACCACCCGCTAAATAACTGCCTATCCCTGCAAAAACGAAAGATAGAATAATGAGACCAAGAATGACCTTGATCCAAATACTGCTCGCGCCGTCACGCAATCGCTCCATCATGATTTGCCATATCTCCTAATTGTTCGAGTGGCAGAGTGCTTTAAACCAGAAAGTTCACACTCAATAAGACAAATAGTCATTGTGACTAAACTAAAAAAGCGCATCTAAAGATGCGCCTTCACTTTCTGAATGGTATTTCCATAAAGAAATGCTATTTGGTGAATAAAATTCAGCCATAATATAAGGCTACACTTTATGAGTTTACAGAATCTTTCAGTGATTTGCCTGCTTTAAACGCGGGGACTTTTGCCGCAGCAATTTGAATGTCCTCACCAGTCTGTGGATTTCGGCCAACACGAGCTGCACGATCACGCACTAAAAATGAACCAAAACCAATTAAAGTGACGGATTCTTCTTTTTGTAAAGACTCAGAAATCACATCAATCATCGCATCAAGCGCACGACCCGCAGATGCTTTTGACAACTCAGCATTCTCGGCAATTTTTTCCACAAGTTGCGTTTTATTCACAATGTCATCCTCTTAATACATCATTCAATAGGCTGTTAATGATTAAGCCATTACTCAATAACAAAGGGAATGCACCATATCACATCGTGTTGATGAAAAAACCGCTAAGCTTGAATAATCAATAAAAAAACACATAAGACATCGAGACTCATGTGTTTTTTACCATTTAAATCACTTACAGATCACCATTTTTCGCATTAACTAATTCAATACCCGTTGGGTTATTTTGCAAAGCAATTGTCAATACTTCATCAATCCAGCGTACTGGACGTACTTCCAAGTCTGCAATTACATTCTCTGGAATTTCTTCCAAATCACGCTCGTTTTCTTTTGGAATTAGAACTGTTTTAATGCCACCACGATGGGCTGCAAGCAATTTTTCTTTCAAACCGCCAATCGGTAAAACTTCACCACGTAGGGTAATTTCGCCCGTCATTGCAACGTCACCACGTACAGGGTTGCCTGTTAAGCTGGAAACAAGCGCTGTACACATTGCAATACCTGCACTTGGACCATCTTTTGGTGTAGCACCTTCAGGAACATGCACATGGATATCACGCTTTTCGTAAAAATCACTATTAATACCTAAACGCTCAGCACGGGTACGAACAACGGTCATCGCAGCTTGAATCGACTCTTGCATGACATCACCCAAAGAGCCAGTGTAAGTTAACTTACCTTTACCTGGCATGGATTCAGTTTCAATCGTCAACAAATCACCACCGACTTCAGTCCATGCAAGACCAGTGACTTGACCAATGCGGTTTTCTTCTTCTGCTTTACCGTAATCAAAACGCTGAACGCCTAAATAACCCTTTAGATTTTCTTGAGAAATCGTAACGTGCTTGATGGATTTATCCAGCAAAATCTCTTTTACAGCTTTACGGCATAATTTAGAAATTTCGCGTTCTAAACTACGAACACCCGCTTCTCGCGTGTAATAACGAATGATGCCCATCAAAGCAGAATCTTCAACTGTAATTTCTGATTCTTTCAAACCATTACGTTTAATTTGTTTACTTAATAAGTGGTTCTTGGCTATGTTCAGCTTTTCATCTTCAGTGTAACCAGATAGGCGAATCACTTCCATTCGATCCAATAATGGACCAGGGATATTCATTGAGTTTGATGTCGCAACAAACATAACGTCAGATAAATCGTAATCCACTTCTAGATAATGATCACTGAACGCATTATTTTGCTCAGGATCTAAAACTTCTAATAAGGCCGAAGCAGGATCACCACGCATATCCGATGACATCTTGTCAATTTCATCCAAAAGGAAAAGTGGGTTTTTTACCTCAACTTTAGCCATCTTTTGGATTAACTTGCCAGGCATTGAACCAATGTAGGTACGACGGTGACCACGAATTTCCGCTTCATCACGAACGCCACCTAACGCCATACGAACGTATTTACGTCCTGTTGCCGCAGCAATCGATTGACCCAATGAGGTTTTACCCACACCTGGAGGACCGACAAGACATAAAATAGGACCACGTACTTTATTAGTACGACTTTGAACCGCGAGATATTCTAAAATACGTTCTTTCACACGATCTAAACCGTAATGATCTGCATTCAAAATCTCTTCAGCTTTTGCTAAATCTTTTTTCACTTTGGAGCGCTTATGCCAAGGCACGGCTAACATCCAATCAATGTAACCACGCACAACTGTAGCTTCGGCGGACATTGGTGACATCATTTTTAATTTTTGCAGTTCTTGTTCAGTTTTCTCACGTGCTTCCGCTGGCATTTTTGATTCATCAATTTTCTGTTTTAATGATTCAAACTCATCAGGGGCATCATCCAACTCACCCAATTCTTTCTGGATGGCTTTCATTTGCTCGTTGAGATAATACTCACGCTGACTTTTTTCCATTTGTTTTTTAACGCGACCACGGATACGTTTTTCAACTTGTAATAAGTCAATTTCGGATTCCATCATTGCCATTAAAAACTCAAGACGTTCAGTGACATCAATAAGCTCAAGCACTTTTTGTTTATCGTCTAACTTCAATGGCATATGAGCCGCAATGGTATCGGCTAGACGTGCAGCCTCTTCAATGCCATTTAATGATGTTAATACTTCTGGTGGAATTTTTTTATTCAGCTTAATAAAGCCTTCAAATTGACTAATGGCAGAGCGAACAAGAACTTCTTCTTCACGCTCATCCATCTCCTCAGTAACGAGAAAATGTGCATCAGCTCGGAAGAACTCATCATCAACCAGATTATCCACGTGGGCACGTTGCTGCCCTTCTACCAACACTTTGACCGTACCATCTGGCAATTTCAATAATTGCAAAATCGTGGCAACTGTACCGACATCGTACAAGTCATTGATGGACGGTTCATCCGTAGCTGCTTCTTTTTGTGCCACCAACAAAATCTGCTTGTTATCCACCATTGCCGCTTCAAGACAATGAATGGATTTTTCACGGCCTACAAACAATGGAATCACCATATGAGGGTAGACCACAACATCACGTAGTGGCAGAACGGGAATATCAAGTCGTTCAGAGCGCTCCAAGTTCATACTTTTCTCTCTTCCATCAAAACTTATTAATTGAGTATATGGGGGTAAAGACTCAGTATTCAACGACTGAATCATCAGAAAATAAAAAAGGAGGCATTCGCCTCCTTTTTTTCGTCATAGTGAACAGTTATTAATCAACTATTCCGCACCAGCCGCTTGATTCTCAGTTGTTTCATAAATCATTAAAGGCTTAGATTCACCTTTAATCACAGATTCGTCGATGACCACTTTACTCACACCTTCAATAGAAGGAAGTTCGTACATGGTATCCAACAATACTGCTTCAACAATTGAACGCAAGCCACGAGCACCCGTTTTACGATTCATCGCTTTACGGGCAATTGCAATCAATGCATCATCACGGAACTCAAGTTCAACATTTTCCAATGCCAAAAGTGCGCCGTATTGCTTAGTTAATGCATTTTTAGGCTCTCGAAGGATCTGTAATAAAGCCGCTTCATCCAATTCATGAAGAATTGCCGTCACAGGAAGACGACCAATGAATTCAGGAATCAAACCGTACTTAACCAAATCTTCCGGCTCTACTTGATCAAACAAATCACTCAAAGTAGCCGATTGATCTTTAGAGCGAACTTCAGCCGCAAAACCAATACCAGAACCTTTTGCAACTCGCTGATCAACGACTTTATCAAGACCAGCAAATGCACCGCCACAAATAAACAGAATCTTAGAGGTATCAACCTGCAAAAACTCTTGTTGTGGGTGCTTACGACCACCTTGTGGTGGCACTGAAGCAATCGTGCCTTCAATCAGTTTCAATAATGCTTGCTGAACACCTTCACCCGAAACATCTCGAGTAATCGATGGATTGTCTGATTTACGAGAAATCTTGTCGATTTCATCGATATAAACAATACCACGTTCGGCTTTTGCCACGTCGTAATCACATTTCTGCAATAATTTCTGAATGATATTTTCAACGTCTTCACCAACATAACCCGCTTCGGTTAATGTAGTTGCATCCGCCATAGTGAAAGGTACATCCAGCATACGAGCCAAAGTTTCCGCTAGTAATGTTTTACCACTACCAGTTGGACCAATAAGCAAAATATTACTTTTGCCTAATTCGATACCATCTGCTGTCTTATCTGCATTACGTAAACGTTTATAATGGTTATAAACCGCCACAGCCAAGACTTTTTTCGCATGATCTTGACCAATAACATAGTCATCAAGATTATTACGAATTTCTTGAGGAGTCGGAAGCTCATTGCCATCACGTTTTGGCATCACTTCTTGTATCTCTTCACGAATGATGTCATTGCATAAATCAACACATTCATCACAGATATAAACAGAAGGACCTGCAATCAGCTTGCGAACTTCATGCTGGCTTTTACCGCAGAAAGAGCAATACAACAGTTTACTACTGCCGCTCTCTTTTCGCTTATCCGTCATTCGCTAACCTCTTTTGGGTTAAAACCCACTATTGCCATAATTTGAGTGTATAACAAGTCTTATTACTCTGCATTTTGATAATAAGTAGTGATAAACAGCTACCTAAATCAAAAAAGAAGCAGATTAATCTCGACGACTCAATACAGCATCTACTAAACCATACTCAACAGCCTGATCCGCTGACATAAAGTTATCACGATCAGTATCACGCTCAAGAATCTCAAGCGGTTGTCCAGTATGCTCAGCCAATAAATTATTCAGTTTCTTTTTAATCGTTAAGATTTCTTGCGCATGAATCTGAATATCAGATGCTTGACCTTGGAATCCGCCTAATGGTTGGTGAATCATTACGCGAGAATTAGGTAAGCAATAACGCTTGCCCTTAGCACCACCAGCTAACAAGAATGCGCCCATAGAACAGGCCTGTCCCATACATACCGTGCTCACATTTGGCTTAATAAACTGCATGGTGTCATAAATTGACATACCTGCAGTTACTGAACCGCCTG
>CAMQZF010000050.1 GCA_947039525.1 uncultured Photobacterium sp.
TCAGGTAAGCGTAAAAAAGCAGAAAAAGGGGCGCCATTGCGTTTCACCAAATATTGGTAGGCTTCCCATTCATCTCCTTGATACTCAGCATGAAAGCGCTGAGCCAAGTTGATTTGATAGCAATCGCCAGCACAAATGTATTCTTGAACTGAGTTAAATTTCTGCGCGTACTCGTCTTGAGTCATGTTACTGAACCAAGGGGATGTGAGTGAAAATAGTGCAGACTGAGTGATACATTCTGTTTTGTATTGTGCAAAGAACCAATCGCGTCTTGTACTGTTCTTTTCTGTGATAAGAGAAAGGGTTTTTGTTTGATGATCAAAAATTAACGCCCAATCATATAAGCCTACCGCCATATCAGGAACAGACAGTTCATTGATGGCAACCGTTGGCAGTTGTTCAATTTCTCGTCCTAAATCATAAGCAAAATAGCCTAATGCTCCCCCTAAAAAGGGTAAGGTATCGTGAGTGGGGCGTTCAGGTAGTAAATCAGCTTGTAGGTTTTTTAAGAGTAAGAAAGGATCTGACGTATAGGATTCTTGTCTTCCATCTGCATAAGTTACGGTGGTTTGACTGTTTTGGGTTACTAAGGTGGCAATGGGATCGGCAACTAAAATGTCAAAACGATTATCGGGATGATTGTTAGCTGCTGATTGCAACAACATAGCCCATTCTTGATGAGAAAATGGGGTAAACCACGATGAAAATTCGGTATGAGAATAGGGTAAAATCTCAATCTGCAATAGCGATAAAATAGGATCGATCATTTTGATTTTTATAGTAACTGTGTGAGATAAGCGCATGGCGCAAAAAGAGGCATAAGAGTATCATAAAGTTGTTTTTATTCCGACGCTCCAATGTGGTTTGTCGCTTTTCTTTTTATCAATAGTTGGAAAGGCAAAGTGACAAAATGTTTGCGGACAGTATTGCTGCCCTACAATAAAGCTGTGCTTCTGTGAGCGACTTGCGGAACGGATGCCAAGGAAGGATCATTATTAACGAGGTTTATTTTTATGACCGTTATTCGCAAAAATGATGTGATCAGCAGTGTGGCTGACGCATTACAATACATTTCTTATTATCATCCCTTGGATTTTATTCAAGCACTGGAAAAGGCTTACTTAAAAGAGCAAAGCGCGGCAGCAAAAGATGCCATCGCTCAAATTTTAATTAACTCTCGTATGTCAGCTGAAGGTCGTCGCCCCATTTGTCAGGATACGGGAATTGTTACCTGTTTTGTTAAAGTGGGTATGCAAGTGCAATGGGACAGTGATTTAACTTTGCAAGAAATGGTGGATGAGGGCGTACGCCGTGCGTATTTAGATCCGAATAACCCATTGCGTGCTTCTATTGTTGCAGATCCTGCTGGTGCAAGAAAAAACACCAAAGATAATACCCCCGCAGTTGTGCATGTTGAGTTGGTCGCTGGCGATAACGTGACTTTTCAATTGGCGGCAAAAGGTGGTGGCTCAGAAAACAAAGCTAAAATGGTCATGCTGAATCCATCGGATGATGTTGCTGAGTGGGTTGAAAAAACCTTGCCATTAATGGGGGCTGGTTGGTGTCCTCCCGGTATGTTAGGTATTGGTATTGGTGGGACAGCTGAAAAAGCGGCAGTCATGGCGAAAGAAGCCTTAATGGAATCCATTGATATTCAAGATTTAATGGAGCGTGGTGCTGAAACGACTGATGAAAAGTTACGTTTGGATATTTATGATCGTGTTAATCGCTTAGGCATTGGTGCGCAAGGCTTAGGCGGTTTAACGACGGTTTTAGACGTTAAGATTAAGAGTGCGCCAACGCATGCGGCCTCAAAACCTGTGTGTTTAATTCCCAATTGTGCGGCGACGCGTCATGTGCACTTTACATTGGATGGAAATGGGGCAGCACAATTGACCCCACCAAGTTTATCTGATTGGCCTGAAGTGACGTGGGAATTAGGCGATAACGTACGTCGTGTGAATGTGAATGAGGTAACGAAAGCGGACTTAGCCGAATGGAAGGCGGGAGAAACCGTTTTATTGTCAGGAAAAATCTTAACGGGGCGTGATGCCGCTCATAAGCGTATTCAAGAAAGGTTGAATCGTGGTGAAGGTTTACCGGATGGTGTTGATTTTACCGATCGATTTATTTATTACGTTGGCCCGGTAGATGCTGTGCGTGATGAAGTTGTTGGTCCTGCTGGCCCGACAACATCGACACGTATGGATAAATTTACCGATATGATGCTAGCGGATATGGGCTTAATTGGCATGATCGGTAAGGCTGAACGTGGTCCTAAAGCCATTGAGTCGATTAAAACACATAAAGCCATGTATTTAATGGCGGTGGGTGGTGCTGCTTATCTTGTTGCTAAGGCAATCAAACATGCTCGTGTTGTGGCGTTTGAAGATTTGGGTATGGAAGCGATTTATGAGTTTGATGTCGTTGATATGCCTGTGACTGTAGCGGTTGACTCTCAGGGATTTAACGTGCATCAAATGGGGCCTGATGTTTGGAAAGTGAACATTGCTGATGCCGTTAAACAAGAGTAACTCTTGACAGTTACTTTTTATTAGCAGATAAAAAAAGCCGCTGAGATAGCGGCTTTTTTATTTGTAACCGTTGAAATATTAGGATACAACCACAGACCATTCCAGTGTTTCATTGGCTCGTATTGGAATGACGATATCATCGCCAAAAGTCAGTGATTCTGGTACAGAGTAACTGCCTTTTTGTAAAGTAATGGTGTCGGTATTAATTGGCAATCCATAGAAGGTTGGGCCATTAATACTGGCAAACGCTTCTAATTTATCTAGTGCATTGGCATGTTCAAAAACCTCTGCGTACAACTCAATGGCAGCATGAGCAGTATAGGATCCTGCACAGCCACAGGCTGACTCTTTGCGGTGTTTGGCATGTGGTGCCGAGTCGGTGCCTAAAAAGAATTTTGGATGACCGCTGGTAGCCGCCGCAATCAGTGCCTGCTGGTGGGTATTACGTTTTAGTACAGGTAAACAAAAGTAATGGGGGCGAATGCCACCGACTAACATATGGTTGCGATTAAACAATAAGTGGTGAGCGGTTATGGTTGCCGCGACGTTATTACCCGCTTGTGTTACAAACTCGACGGCTTCACGTGTTGTAATGTGTTCCATTACAATTTTTAAATTTGGGTATGCATTTACTAATGGCGCTAAAACGGTTTTTAAAAACTCAGCCTCACGATCAAAAATATCTATTTCATCATGAGTCACTTCACCATGAATCAGTAAGAGCAGCCCTGTTTCTTCCATTGCTTTTAGGGTTGGTTGCATTTTTTCAATATTGGTTACGCCAGAATCTGAATTTGTGGTTGCGCCCGCCGGATAGAGTTTTGCGGCGACTATAATGCCTGACTCTTTTGCGGCGTAAATATCGTCAGGAGAAGTTTTGTCTGTGAGATATAAGGCCATTAATGGGGAAAAGGTTTCTGATGAGTTGTGAGATAAGATTCGATCTCGATAAGCGATAGCATCTTCTACCGTAGTGACAGGGGGGACAAGATTTGGCATGACAAGTGCTCGTCCCATATAACGACTGCTGTCTTTGACTGTGTTTGCTAAGACATCGCCATCACGCAGGTGGACATGCCAATCGTCGGGGCGAATTAAAGTTAATGTCGTCATTTTTGTTACTTCCCTGAATGAAATTTTGTCGATTTTATAGACAATAAGCATTTCAGTAAAGTATCAGACTTGATGACAAAATCAATGAGACAACTTTGACCATTAAGAATGAGTCAGAGTTGTCTTTTATCCAAGGATTATGGCTTTTATTGAACAACAAATTGAGTGACGAGTTGGTTTTGTTTTTTCGCTAAACGATCCAAATGTTCACTGGTATTCGCAACGCTTTCAATGGATTGATAATTATCGTTTGAAATATACCGTATGTTTTCCAAATTTTTTGTGATGTCTTTCGTTGTGGCGTATTGTTCTTTTGCGGCTTGTGATATTTCATGGCTCATTTGACTGATGTTGATGACGATGGCTTGAATTTCTTCCATCGCATTGTTGGCATTAGAGGCTTGTGCGATATTACTGTTCATTTCCTGAACGCAAACTTCGATGATTTTCCCCGTTCCTTTTGCACTGTGTTGTAGTTTTTGAATCATCGACTCAATCTCAGTTGTCGATTCTGTCGTACGTTGTGCCAAGATGCGTACCTCATCGGCGACAACACTAAAGCCACGTCCTTGCTCTCCAGCTCGTGCTGCTTCTATTGCAGCATTTAATGCGAGTAAATTGGTTTGTTCTGCGATGTTTTGGATAACGTCTAAAATGCTGCCAATGTCACTGCTGACTATTTGTAACTGTTGTACTAATTGCACAGACTCATCTAATCGTTGAGAGAGTTGATGAGCTGTATGAATGTTTTTACTCATCATATCTCGCCCGAGTTCTGATGCTTGTTCTACCGCTATAACTTGTTGTAACGAGGCTTGTGCATGTTCCGCTACATTAGCAACGGAACTTTCCATTTTTACCATTGCTGTCGCGACATTGGTGGTTTGTTGATATTGATGATCCAGCTGTTGCTTGGCTTTAATGGTCGTATTTTGATTTTTTGTTGCCATATTTGTTAGGTCTGTCGATGTGGTGTTTAACTCACTGAGTATGTCTTGAAGGTGATTAGCCAGCTCATTAATGTGGTTACTTAATTGTTTGTATTCTTTAAATTTGCTGCTTTTTACTCGTGAAGTTAAATTGCCAGTGCTCAGGTGTTCTAAGGTAATTAGCGTTGATTTCAATGGATCTCGTACATTTCGAGCAATATTGATACCTATTGCTGACGCGAGTATCACAGTTAAGAGACTTAAAATAATCGCTAATGTATGACTTTTTTGATAGGAGGATTCGGTATTCGTGATTGTTGTGTTTAGCATTTCATCGGCATGTTGTTCGAAGGATTTTAATATATCGGAGGCTTGCGATATTTGAATGGCAAGTGTTGAAATATTTTTATACAAATTATCTTGAGCTTCAATGTATGTAGCATGTTGCGCTAATAAGCCTTCTTTTTTACCGATATCTGACGTGTATTGTTTGATTAATGGATCTAGCTCTTCTTTGATTTGAGGAAGTAAACCGCTGATTGTTCTATAAGCCCCGGCAAGATGAGAAACATTGCGTTTGTTTGTTTTAATGGCTTTTTGAATCTCGGTTCTATCTTGGGTTAATAATGCGTTAGAGGTAATGGTCTCAGTTTGTGATAATTTAGAAAAAAAAGTTTTAGAGATGATTTTTGCTGAGATGTTATCGCTGTTTTCGATGTACATCTTCATACTGTTTTTAATTTGAAAATAGAGGCGTTGAAAGCGCTGAGTTGATGCTTTGCGTTCGGTTTCCGCTTGTAACTGGGTTTGATAATGAGTAATCGCTTGATAAGAAGCGGAGAAATATTGCTCATCAATACTCATGAGTTGATTTAAACTGTTTGCTAGTAAAGGCTCTGTTTGTGCTACCTGAATTAATTGTGCTTTTGTCTTATCGTATTGTTCTTGTGCTTGAGTAAACGAAGTTTTAAAGGTGTCAAGTTGATCAATGGTTTGTGTTGTCAGTTGATCTTTAAATACTTTGTCAGCACTGAGTAATGCAACGTTGACGCTGTTTGCTGATGACAGTAAGGGGAGAGTGTTTTGTGTTACATTTTTAAGTTTTTGATAAATTTCAGTAGTGTCACTCAGTAGTAGAGACACGACGCCAATAAATAGAGTCATCATGATGATAAACCCCATATACATACGTTGAATAACCGAGTGTTGTGTGAGTTTACGCATAATTATCCTATGATTTCTAAATGAGAAACTACAAGCGATTTATTGATTTTTATTTCAAATAAAACATTGCAATCAGTTGGTTAGATATCTTTGGATGTAGTGATTTCTTGAGTTTATTTTTGTTGTTTTTGTGACTTTTGTATCTTTCATCACAAATAAGTTAAATTGACGTGAAAATAAGAAGTTGAATATTAAAACATTGTTCAATATTGCGTAGAGCATACAGCTAAAGCATAATTAAAACTGTTTTTTACATTAGGACGTTAAATCATGGCAGAAGAAACTATTTTCAGTAAAATTATTCGTAAAGAAATTCCCACTGACTTGTTATATCAAGATGACTTAGTCACCGCTTTTCGTGATATTAATCCGCGTGCTCCTAGCCATATTTTAATTATTCCGAATAAACTGATTGCGACTGTCAATGATGTTGAAGTTGACGATGAATTAATGATGGGGCGTTTATTTACCGTTGCCCGTAAATTGGCAAAAGAAGAAGGTATTGCAGAAGATGGGTATCGTTTGATTGTGAACTGTAATCCATTTGGTGGGCAGGAAGTTTACCATATTCATATGCATTTAGTGGGTGGTCGTCCTTTAGGACCAATGTTAGTTGGATAACTATAAATTATAATAGGCAATGGATATGCGTTGGGTAAAATTTGGTTGTATTGGAGTAATGGCTCTGGGTTTAATGGGGTGTAGTGGCTCTATTTTGCATTATTTGCCTTTGGATCACAGTAATCATCAAGTGGTGATTGGTAATCCAAATTTATCTCATCAAGTGAGTATCCAAGATTCTGTTACCCAGCGTATTAATGGCTTATTAGAGGTTTCTGTTTTGATTTTGAGCCACCTTTCTAGCCCTCAATTTTTACAGTATCAGGTGTACTGGTACGACTCTCAAGGGTTGGCTTTATCAAAACGAACTCCGGCGTGGCACCCTTTTTTATTGTCTGATAGTGCGATAAAAACATTAATTATTACTGCTCCATCTTTTCATGCAGAGCAGTTTCATGTGGTCATATCTCCTAGAGCTCAGTCAGAGTTTAGGGATACAAAAGAGATAAATGAAAAATGAAAAGAATTATGATGGTGGTTCTGGGCACAACAGTGCTGCTCGGTGGCTGTGCACAAAATATTTATAATCAACCAACGCCGCAAGCGCCAGTCTCTCAGCATAAGCCAGGTCATGATATTATCGGGAACAAACCCGTGGTAACGCGCCCAGATGTTGTGAAGCCGATAACGCCATCAGTTACGCCGCCATCCGTTGTTTCACCATCAACATCAGTGCCTCCAACAGCAACAGCCCCAAGTGTGGTTTCACCATCGGTTACACCGTCGCAATCTGTGGCTCGTACGGATGTTAACAGTGTTGCCCATGCCGTTATTAATCAAATGTTAAATTCTGATGCGGTTAAAACTATCACAGCAAATCAATCACCAGTGCTTTGGGTTGGGCAGTTAAGTAACCGTACTTCAGATCCAATTAACACGTCGATATTAAGCCATCAGATTCAGTCAACGGTCATGGATTCTGGCTTGTTTTCTCCGGTGAGTACTTCAAAAGTGATGGCAGCTCGTCAGCAATTGAATTTGCAAGATGATGCTCAGTTAGTTGAACAAAGTGCGGCAGTGCAATTTGGTAAAATGGTCGGCGCTAA
Source organism: uncultured Photobacterium sp. (assembly GCA_947039525.1). Taxonomy (GTDB): domain Bacteria; phylum Pseudomonadota; class Gammaproteobacteria; order Enterobacterales; family Vibrionaceae; genus Photobacterium. The sequence goes on from CAMQZF010000050.1 coordinate 7,468, forward strand.
ATACATGCTTTATGGCAGTATTTCTCCAAGCAGCGTTGCAAATACTCAGTATAAAGTGACACTGCGTTTGATGGCATTAAAGAGTGGTTTGATTGAGTGGTCAGGGCATGCCTCACAAGCAAACTAGATAAATGTGATGCTTTGATAATGTTTGATTTTGATACTGCGCCCATTCACGATACTTCTGATTATCGTGTGTTATCTGCGTTCCCATTAAGTGGTGGGTTAACTAACCGTTGTTGGAAGATTGCCATTCAATGTCAACAAACTCAGCAGCATCATTGGTGTGTTTGGCGACCGATATCTAAGACAACTCAAGCTTTTGGGATATCAAGAGCCGATGAGCATCAAATATTACAGGTTATATCAGAGGTGTCAGTATTGGCACCTCGTCCCGTGGCTTTGCTGTCCACTGGATTATTGGCGGAATGGATCGAGGGTAAATCAAACCCAGATTTATCTTGTCGGTCACTGATGTCTCTATTGGTTCAAGTTCATCATTTACCAAAACCTGATCTGTCTTTTGATTTTAAACAAAAAGCCAATGTCTATTGGCAGTCTCTGCCTGAGAAAGAAAAAACCCTGGAGTTAAGACAACAGCATGAGAAGTTTCAATCATGCTTACCATGGTCTTTTTTTTCTGATGTTTGTTGTCATCATGATATGGGACCTCATAATATAATTGATACCGAAGAAGACGGTTATCGCATTATTGATTGGGAATACGCTGCAACAGGAGATCCCTCTTTTGATTTGGCTTTAGCGATTATGAGTAATGATCTTGATATATCAGAAGCGGTGCTGGAGTATTGTGATATTAAAGGGGTGACGAACCATATTGAATGGCAGAGAGCTGTTCTAGCGTGGTTACCATGGTGTGAATATTTATCTACACTTTGGTATAACGTATCGAATGCGTGTTTAAATTCCGATTAACGAGTTTTGTTAGGATAGGACTCTTTAATAGAAAGCATTCAGTTATCTATTTTTTATTAAAACCCTTCTTTTATTCTTATTTTAATCCCAGTTATTGGGGTTTTATTTTTTTAATTATGTGATTGCTGCTAAATAATCCAATTAAATTTTTTTATTTTCTCGTAATTATTTCGATGCTACTGGATAATTCTTTTCATAAAAGAGGCTATCGTTATTCTTTCGAGCTTCTACAAACGCTAAATATCTCACCTTACCGCCAAACACGTCTTTTTGATGTGTTTACTATGCATTTTCTCGTCACTGTATGAAAAATTCACACGGTGTCGTAATGGATCGTCGATTTATTTTTATAGCTATGGAAGGAACGTGATTATGACTCGAATCGTAATTGTTGGGGGCGGTGCTGGTGGTTTGGAACTTGCCACGAAATTAGGGCGTAAATTAGGGCGGAAACAGTTAGCAACAGTGACATTGGTGGATCGTAAATCGAGCCATTTATGGAAACCCTTACTTCATGAGGTTGCAACAGGATCTTTAGATGCAGGGGTAGATGCATTGAGCTATCGAGCTCACGCTCGAAATCATGGTTTTGATTTTCAATTGGGCAGTATGGACGGGCTCGATCGTAATTTGAAAACCATTACTTTATCGCCTGTGTTAGATAAATCAGGGGAAGTATTGGTTGCTGCTCGAGAAGTTGAATACGATATTTTAGTTTTGGCTTTTGGCTCAACGTCGAACGATTTTAATACGCCAGGTGTACGAGAGCATTGTATTTTCCTTGATAGCCCAGAGCAGGCACATCGCTTTCGCACTAAGATGAATAATCAATTTTTAAAATTGCACGCGAATAAAGAACAGAAAACGGTGAATATAGCCATTGTTGGGGCGGGGGCAACGGGCGTTGAGCTATCGGCTGAATTGCACAATGCAGTGAAAGAATTACGAAACTATGGTTTTGGTGATTTGGATAGTTCACGTTTAAATGTGAATTTAGTGGAAGCAGGTGAGCGTATCTTGCCAGCGTTACCGCCTCGAATTTCTTCTGCTGCGCATAGCGAGCTGATGAAGTTAGGGGTTAATGTTATGACGCAAACCATGGTTACGAAGGCCGATGTCAGTGGTTTAACAACAAAAGATGGCGCACACATCGATGCTGATATTATGGTTTGGGCGGCGGGCATTAAAGGCCCTGATTTTGTTAAAGAGCTCGTGGGATTAGAAAGTAATCGTATTAATCAATTGGTGGTAAAGCCAACGTTGCAAACGACTGAAGATGATGATGTTTATGTCATTGGGGATTTGGCGTGTTGTGTGCAAATGGATGGCAGTTTTGTTCCGCCTCGCGCTCAAGCGGCCCATCAAATGGCCAGTTGTTGTTATCGTAATATTATGGCGCAGTTGCAAGAGAAGCCACTAAAGGATTACGTATATAAAGATCATGGTTCTCTTGTGTCTCTCAGTCGTTTTTCAACTGTGGGCAGTTTGATGGGAAATTTAACCAAAGGCTCTATGATGGTCGAAGGACGTATGGCACGAATAGTGTATGTTTCTTTGTATCGAATGCATCAAATTGCCTTACATGGCGCTTTTAAAACTGGATTGATGATGTTGGTTGGACGTATTAACCGTGTATTACGTCCTAATTTAAAACTGCATTAATTGATGCTACATTGATGAAAAAACCGCCCGAGGGCGGTTTTTTTATTTATTAATGCCTAATAATTCGACATCAAAAATTAATGTTGATCCTGCTGGAATGCTACCCATGGTGCGATTCCCATACGCTAGATCGGAAGGAATAAAGAAGCGAACTTTCTCACCGACAGTCATGAGTTGTAAGCCTTCAGTCCAACCTTTGATAACTTGGTTTAATTTAAATTCAATTGGTTGACCACGCTTGTAAGAACTGTCAAATACTGTGCCGTTGAGTAAAGTACCTTCGTAGTTAACTTTGACACTGTCTGTCGCGGTTGGGTGCTCAGTACCAGTGCCGGATTGCAATACTTCATATTGTAATCCGGATGCCGTGGTTTGAATGCCGTCTTTTAGGGCATTTTTAGCCAGATATTCTTGACCAATTTTAATGTTTTCAGCTGCGGCTTTACTGTTGCTGTTTGATCGTTGGAAATAAAACACGAGCAAAGCCAATACAATAATAATGATAATGAATTTCATGAAACGGTCCTGTCAAAAAGAGAGTAGCAATATAACGGGAAATGTCATTTTCGGAAATCGATGATTAACGATTGATGACATCTGAAGGTAATAATGAATAAACAAAGGCATCTTGTGCTTGATGAAAGAGATACAATTTATGACGAGCTAAACATTCTAATTGAGCGCCACAGGTAAGAGCGGTGTGTTGGCTAGCAAGGTTATTGGTATGGGTGACAATTTCTAAACGGGTTAAGTTTAACGTGCTAAACGCAAAATCAGTAATAGCATTGACGGCTTCTTTTGCAAAACCTTGTTGTTGCTGACTATCTCGAATCCAATACCCAATGTTGGCACAGTTAAACATAGGATCCAGATTATTGAGACTAATGGTGCCGATAAAATCGTCGGTATTTTGTGAAAAAATAGCCAGCTCATAACTGTAATTATGTTGCCAAGAGAGTTGGCTAGTGATGATCCAATCGTGAGCTTCTTGTTCAGTATAATCAGGATGGCACCATTCTAACCATGTGGTGAGATTAATCATTGATTCATGAATGGCTTCTAAAAAGGCAGTAACGTCAACTTTTTTAAAGGGACGAAGTAATAATCGTTGGCTATTGAGAGTAAAAGATAATTCCATAATGAAGTCGCTGTTGATTGTTATTTTGAATAAAAAGGAGCCCTCCATAATGAGGGCTCTAATTGAAATCTAGTGATCGTTAAAGCGATCAATTTCCAGTTTTTCGTACCTGAATGATGATGCCCATCAATGGATTGTCTAAGTAATGAATTTCACCACTGCCCATTTTTTTTAGTTGTGAGAAGCGATACGTTTTTAACCAATTCTCAACCATTGTTGTTGGTTTAATTTGAGATAAGTGGCCGATTTCAATCCCATTCTCAGCGGTATGATTAGTATCAGTGGTTGCATTGTCGGCAGTCTGTTGTGGCTGTTGATTCACAATTGTACGTTGTGAAGGTTCCTTTAAATTCATTTGTGCATTCACAAATAAATAATGCTGAACGTACACTTGTATACGACCTTCCAGTTCTCGTTGGGCTTGATTACCCTCAGTTGCGGGATACGTTTTCCCCGCTTCAAAATGGAAGATCGGAGCACTTGCTCGACCTAAATTGCCCTCAGTCCAGCCAAAGTGCGCTAAAGGTACAAACCCCGCATGTTGCTTTAGCTTGTTATATAGGCCATTTAATTGAAATTGACTGGCAGGCATCATTTTAACGCCTTTTGCTGCCAGACTTGGGCTGTTAACTAAACTGACTGTATTGGAGAAATCCAACGCAGGCAATGTATTCGGCCAAGATTCGCCAACTTGAGCTGGATTGATATTGCGTTTGAATACGATCATTTCCACATGAAATTGTCGAGCAAACACTGGGGCGCTTAATACAATAAGCAAAATATAAATAAGCTTTTTCAACGTCGTTCTCCGTACGAAATCGAGATAATTATAAAGTATTCGCTGTCAATTTGGTTAAAAAGTCCGTAACCCATTGTAATCGGTCTTTTGGATTAGTTAATGGAGCTGTAATTTTTAATTTAACAGGGCCATCCATCCGGTAATGTTGTGGTTGGGTTTGTAATAATCCAATGATAAAGCTTGGATTTACATTTGTCGTGGTGCCAAACTCTAGGTTGCCACCTTGGTCACCCATTTCTATTTTTATAATGCCGATATCTGCGGCTTGTCGCTTAAGTTTGCTGATTGCCAAGAGATTTTTAGTGGCTTCTGGGAGCGTACCAAAGCGATCGATTAACTCTATGCGCATGTCATCGAGTTGAGCGATATCGGTTGCACCAGCCATTTGTTTGTATAACGACAATCGGGTATTGATATCAGGAATATAATCATCTGGAAATAAAGCTGGAATGCGTAATTCAATGTCTGTTTGTTGTTTCAATAAGTTTTCCAAAGTGGGTTCTTTGCCTTCTTTTAATGCTTCTACTGCTTGATCCAGCATTTCCATGAAAAGCGTAAAGCCAACAGATTGAATTTGTCCGCTTTGATCGTCCCCTAGTAGCTCACCTGCACCGCGAATTTCTAAATCGTGCGTGGCAAGAGTAAAACCTGCGCCTAAATCTTCGAGTGAGGCAATCGCTTCTAAGCGTTTGACTGCATCTTTACTGATGGATTTTGGTGGTGGCGTTAATAAGTAAGCATACGCTTGATGATGAGATCGACCGACACGTCCACGTAGTTGGTGTAATTGAGCTAAGCCTAATCGATCAGCTCGATTGATGATGATGGTATTGGCGCTGGGTACATCGATGCCGGTTTCAATAATGGTGGTGCAGACCAAGACGTTAAAGCGCTGGCGACAGAAATCATTCATGACTTTTTCCAATTCGCGCTCTCGCATTTGTCCATGGCCTATCGTGACTCGTGCTTCAGGCAGTAATACGCTGAGATCATTGGCAACTTTTTCGATGGTTTCAACATCATTGTGTAAATAGTACACCTGACCACCGCGTGTGATTTCGCGCAGAATCGCCTCTCGTACCGTCGGTTCGTCATATTGACGGACAAAGGTTTTAATGGCTAAGCGACGCGCAGGCGGTGTGGCGATGATGGACAAATCTCTCATGCCACTCATGGCCATGTTTAAGGTACGTGGAATTGGTGTTGCTGTCAGTGTCAAAATGTCGATATTGGCTCGCAGGGTTTTGATTTTTTCTTTTTGGCGGACACCAAAGCGGTGCTCTTCGTCGACAATCAGTAAACCTAAGTCTTTGTAGGCAACTTGAGTATTCAGTAACTTATGTGTGCCAATTAATATATCAATATTTCCAGCTTCTACATCCGCTAAAATTGCTTTTTGTTCTTTTGGTGTTTTAAAGCGAGATAATACTTCGACTCGTGCTGCGGTATTCACAAAACGATCACGGAAGTTTTCAAAATGCTGTTGAGCTAATAATGTCGTCGGCACTAAAATTGTTACCTGCTTGCCATTATCGATGGCTAGGAAAGCCGCTCGCATCGCAACTTCTGTTTTACCAAAACCAACATCTCCACACACTAAGCGATCCATGGCTTTTTTCTGACACATATCAGACAGTACAGAATTAATCGCGAGAGCTTGATCATCGGTTTCGTTGAAGGCAAATCCACCGCGGAATTGTGCGTAACTTTCATGATCCAATTTAAAAGCATAACCCGGTTTTAATTCCCGATTTGCGTAAATATCCAATAATTCGGCGGCGACATCTCGTACTTTTTCAGCCGCTTTTTTACGGGATTTCGCCCAAACCTCGCCACCTAGGCGGTGAAGTGGTGCCGTTTCTTCTGAGCCACCAGAGTAACGGCTAATAAGATGTAACGCCGCAACAGGAATGTAGAGTTTTGCTTCATTTTGGTATTCTAACGTCACAAACTCTGTGGTGATGCCT
>CAMQZF010000051.1 GCA_947039525.1 uncultured Photobacterium sp.
ATCTGTTTACCATCGGGTGAAAAGCGCGGAGAACCATTATGTCGAGGGTAAGACGCTACTTTTTCTCGAGTACCTTTATAAATATCCATGACAAACACTTCAGCGGTTTTATTTTCAAAGCTTACGTACGCCAAATAACGACCATCGGGTGACCATGTTGGCGACATTAAGGGTTGATAGGACTTTAAAACTAAGCGCTCATTCGCCCCATCATAATCTGATATTCGCAATTGATGAGGGTATTTCTGGTTATGATCCGTTACAACATACGCAATACGAGTTAAAAAAGCCCCCCGCTCTCCGGTTAATTTTTCATAAACGAGATCAGAAATTCGATGTGCGTATTGACGTAATTTGTCTTTAGTCACTGTTGCTTGATTATTCAAAAGAATATGATCGGGTGAGGAAACTAACTGTCCTTCTTCCACACTTTTGGTTCCGCCCTTGGTTAATTGACCACGTACAATGTCAATCAACTGATAATTAATCACGTAATTACCCGCAGAGTCTTGAGAGATGCGGCCTGTGACTAAGGCATCCACACCTTGTGCAGTCCACGCGTTGTAATCAACACCATTGGCAGAATACGGCGTTTGAGGCATTTGACTGGTTTGCATTGGAGAGAATTTACCACTACGGCTGAGATCCGAAGCAATCACTGACGATAATTCAACGGGCATCTTACCCGCTCCCTTCCATTGAAATGGAATAATTCCAATAGGACGTGCTAAATTCACCCCTTCAGTGATCACCAATTCCAATGCTGCGTGCGCAGGTTGTATGATTGCCATCGTGCCTAAGCACGCTGCTAACATCCATTTTTTCATCCTTGTCTCCTTTTTATTCAGGAATAACTGTTAAGTTAATATTGCGCAGCTCAGCGATAACTGCTGCATCGGTTGGCATGGGGAAGGTATTAATTTTTAAAATAGCGGCCTTAGCTGCTCGGCATAAACCAGACATACCTTTAGCATTACCAACACTAACAACAAATCCTGTATCAGAAAGTTTTAAACTTAAAATACAGTCACTACCATACCAAGCAGGATCAACTAGTAGGTTCTTCGTAATTTCATCTATATACATTGCTGCATATTTATTGGTTTCCGTTTCAATGTAGTAACTGCGCCCTGAACTTCTATCCTGACTTTCAACATTTAAACCAGCAAACACATCTTCTAAGGCTTGTTCACTTTGTCTTAATTGCTCACGAGCTTCAGCCGCTTTTCTTTCCGCTTCTTTTTTGGCTTTAACCGCTTTCAATCTTTCTGCTTCGGCTTTTTTTGTTGCAGCCTCTGCTATTTTCTTTTCAGCCAGCTTTTGCAAACGTTGCTCTTCTGCTTTCTTTGCTGCTATTTCAGCGACTTTTTTCTCTGCCAATTGTTGTTGACGAGCTTGCTCAGCTTTTTTCGCGGCGAGCTCAGCTTTGCGCTGTTTTTCACGTTGTAGCTGCTCCGCCTCTTTCGCTTTTTGTGCGGCTAATTCCGCTTGTTGTTTCGCTAACTCTTGTTGTTGACGCGCTTGTTCAGCTTTTTCTAATGCGAGCTGTTTCACCTGTCGATCTAGCTCAGCTTTGGCTGCACGTTGCTCTGCCTGTTTTGCGGCGACTTCGGCTTTTTCTTTGGCTTCAAGGGCAGCTTGCTTTGCTTTTTCACGTTCAATACTGGCTAAACGATCTTGCTCTGCTTTTTCTTGAGAAAACTGAATCGCTTTACGTTGTTTTTCTTTCAACTCACGTAATTGCGCTTCTTCTTCAGCTTGTTGTTTTTCGAGTAATTTTGCTTTCTCTTCAAGTTGTGCGAGTCTCTGCTCTTTGATTTTCTGAGAGGCCTCACGCTGTTGACGCAGTTGCTGCGCTTGTTGACGAATCAAGTTGGGATCAATCACACTCGCTTGAATGCTGCTCGAGGTATCATGAGTGGCTTTGGGTTTACGCGTGAATAAATCAGCCCCCCACAACAACCCTATGAGCAAAACACCGTGTAAAAGTAATGAAACAATTACCGCCGCCCAATAGTTGTTGTCCTTCATTAGCTTACTTCCCTTTTGAATCGACTAAATCGGTCAATAATCCAACAGATTGAATATCCAAATTATTCAATGCATCCAATGTCGTCACAATATCGCCATATGGCGTTGTTTTATCACCGCCAATAAACACCGGCGAGTTCGGATTTAAATCACGTTCAATTTGAATTTTATTAATAACTTCTGCCAATGTTAAATTTCGTTGCATATCCTCATTATTCACACTCAATCCAAACTGAGCATCTTGTGTGACTTCAACAATAATAGGAATTAATGGGATATCCTTCGATTTATCAGCAACCATTTTCTGAACTGAGGTTGCCGAAGTGGTTTGAGGTAAATTGACGTCAACGCCTTGTGTAATAAAAGGGGCGGTTACCATAAAAATGATCAACAAGACCAACATGACATCAATGTAAGGTACGACGTTAATTTCCGCCGTCAGTTTTCTTTTTTTCCGTTGATAGACCATTTTTACTCCTGATTAGCAGAGAATGCTTGGCGGTGTAAAATGCTGGAAAATTCTTCCATAAAAGTAGCGTACGTATGCTCTAATTTCGCGACTTTATTGGTTAATTGGTTATAGAACATGACCGCTGGAATCGCGGCAAATAATCCCATTGCGGTGGCCACTAAGGCTTCAGCAATGCCCGGTGCAACCATGGACAATGTGGCTTGTTGAACCGAACCTAATGCAATAAAGGCATGCATGATGCCCCAGACCGTCCCAAATAGACCGATATATGGGCTAATAGAGCCAATCGTGGCAAGAAACGGTAGCTGATTTTCGAGACGATCCACTTCACGAGACAGCGATACTCGCATGGCGCGACTCGTCCCCTCCATAACCGACTCTGGCAATTTTCCATTGGCACGATGCAAACGCGCAAACTCTTTGAATCCATGATAAAAAATTTGCTCTGAGCCCGTTAAATTGTCTTTGCGAGTTTGGACATCTTGATAGAGTGAAGATAAATCCATTCCGGACCAAAATCGCTCTTCAAAATGCGCAGCTTGGCTGCGCGCACGAGAAAGGATTTGTGAGCGTTTTAAAATCATCGCCCATGAAACCACCGACATCATCATCAACATGACCATGACGCATTTCACCAATAAGCTGGCTTGTAAAAAAAGATCTAAGATGGATAACTCTGCATTCACGGGACTATCTCCATTTTAATGCCATTTGGGATGGCCGTCGGCTTCATTGTCGTTGGATTGATGCAAGCAATCTTAACCAAAGCACGGCACAGAATTGTGTTATCTGCTCGCACCAATTGTTGAGCAAAAACAAGGGTTGCTCGTCCGATGGATTCGACCCACGTTTGCACTTGCAACTGTTCATCCAATTGCGCACCACGTAAAAAGTCGATATCCATATGACGAACCACAAAACTGATGTGTTCAGCAAATAATTTCTGCTGGCTCACACCAATACTTCGTAATAATTCCGTTCGGGCACGCTCAAAGAATTTCAAATAATTAGAGTGATACACCACACCACCGACATCGGTATCTTCGTAGTAAATCGTGATCGGCCAAACAAACGGATTTTCTTTATTCATAACACTCGACTTCCGCGATCTTCGATTACATTCACGATCGCTATTTTTAATAAAATTGAACACTTACTATACCCAATGCCTCTTGTTTAATGAAACGAATGAGACATAAAGACTTCATTCAGTTCACAAATTTGCATCAAGCCAGTTTGATTATACGGGGCAAAAAAAAACAGCCTACTGCAAAATTGCAATAGGCTGTTTCAGGATGAGGTTTGTTATTAACGTTATAAGAAGCGTAAGCCTATCGTATAAGCCAATACCAAAATCGACACATAAGGTGTGAACACGATTTGCCAATACCAGCGGCGAGGAAAAAAATTCACCCCGTAAATCACACCGCTGCAGGTTGCCCATAAAATAATGAAGGTTAGCTGAAAATACAACCCACCTAACGCATGAGCAAAATCCGTCGGATTCCACATAATGGATCCCGCCACCACTAATGCCATTAGCAGAGTGAGCCACCTTAATGGCGTCACTCGATAAATGGCAAGGTGGATACGTTCAACCTTGTCTGCTAATCCCATCATTTATTTGTCAAACTCAGCCGCTTTTTTCTCAAAACGCAAGGCGGCTAAAATGCTCAATGTACAAGCGATGCTGACACCGATAAACCAAAATAGATAAAACATAATCGTCTGCTCCCTTAGTACAATGAGTGTTTGTTTTCTTCAATGAACTTCTCATCAAGACGACCAAACATTTTGTAGTAACACCAAGAGGTGTAACCCAAGATAATTGGCACCATTACAGCCGCAACCCAAGTCATGATCTCAAGAGTATAACGTGATGAAGTTGCATCCCACATAGTTAAGCTGTCCACAGGGTTGATGCTTGAAGGCATCACGAATGGGAACAAAGAGAAACCAAAGGTCAAAATAATGCCCGCAATCGTCAAACTTGAGAATAAGAATGACCAACCACAGCGGTTGAAACGTGCAGTGATCGCCGTAAAGATCGGCATCACAACCGCAAGAATCGGCGCGATCCACATTAATGGATACTCGTGGAAATTATTGAACAAAGCGCCAACTTGACGAATCACGTCTTTATTCAATGGGTTAGATGGTGCGTCTTTTACAATATCAGAAGTGATCACGTAACCGTTCATACCGTGAGCCATAAAGCCTGCAATCACAAACAATATTAATCCTAAAATGGCGGTAATTGGAGCCAATTTACGAACACGTGCATGAATATCGCCCTTGGTTTTCATTTGAAGGAAAACCGCACCTTGGGTAATCATCATCAATAAACTGATAACACCACATAAGATACCGAATGGGTTCAATAAGTCGAAGAAATCACCCGTATAGGTGGTCATCATTAGATTATTTAGTGTGAACGGTACACCTTGTAATAAATTACCAAATGCAACACCAATGATAATTGATGGAACCGCACTACCAATAAATAAGCCAATATCACACGTTTTACGCCAGCGAGGATCGGCAATTTTTGAACGATAATCGAAAGCCAAAGGACGAAGCCACAAAGCCGCTAACGTTAAAATCATGGCAATGTAAAAGCCAGAGAATACCGTCGCATAAATCAATGGCCATGCTGCGAATAACGCACCACCCGCTGTAATTAACCAAACTTGGTTACCATCCCAGTGAGGTGCTACTGAGTTGATCATAATACGGCGTTCAGTGTCATTTTTACCGATAAGCGAGGTCAGTATCCCGACCCCCATATCAAATCCGTCGGTGACGGCAAAACCGATGCAAAGCACACCAATTAACACCCACCAGACCAATCGTAAGATTTCGTATTCCATAAATTACTCCTTCAGATTAGGCGTCAACACGATGCGCTAACGCATCTTCTGCATCAAGCACAGCGTTCTTTTGTTCGAAATGATAGCGACCTGTTTTCAAGCTGCTTGGACCACGACGAGCAAACTTGATCATCAAATACATTTCAGCAATCAAGAACACAGTGTACAAGAACAAAATGATGCCCAATGACGTCCATATTTGTGCAGGATGGAGATTAGAGGCTGCAACATCGACAGGGAGCACACCATTAACCGCCCATGGTTGACGACCAAACTCAGCCACAAACCAACCCGCTTCAGACGCAATCCAAGGCAATGGAATACCGTATAACAAAGCACGTAGCACCCACTTGTTTGTAGTGAATTTACCACGGAAACTTTGGTAAAAGGCGAAGGCTAAAATGGCCAACATTAAGACACCACAACCAACCATGATACGGAATGCCCAGAATAATGGCGCAACTTGTGGAATAGACTCATTCGCTGCTTGTTGAATTTGCTCTGGTGTTGCTGTTACGACGTCATTGTTGAATGGCTTCACCAACAAACCGTAACCTAAATCATGTTTCACAGCGTCAAACGCAGCGATATTAGCAGGTGTATCTTCGCCATTACGTAACTTCTCTAGAAGTCCGTAAGCCACCATACCGTTTTTAATTTTCTCAACGTTTTCCGCTTTAATTTCCGTCAAACCTTGAACTGGCGTATCTAACGAACGAGTCGCAATGATACCCATGAGATAAGGGATCTTAATTTGGAAATCGTTCGTCATTTTTTCTTGGCTTGGGAATGCAATGACATTAAAGCCAGCAGGGGCTGGTTCGGTATGCCATTCAGCTTCCATTGCCGCTAATTTGGTTGGTTGAATGTGCAATAATTCGTAACCAGACTCATCACCCATTTGCATCGTACCGATAATGGCACAGATACCGAAGGTTGCCGCGATGGTAAATGAACGACGAGCAAACGCTAAATCACGACCTTTCAACATGTAGTAAGCACTGATGCCTAAAACAAACATTGAACCGGTTACGTAACCTGCCGTTACTGTGTGAACAAACTTCACTTGTGCAATTGGGTTAAACACAACATCACTGAAGCTCACCAATTGCATGCTCATGGTTTGGTAATCAAAGGTCGCACCCACTGGGTTTTGCATCCAACCGTTTGCAACCAAGATCCACAATGCTGAGAAGTTAGACGCTAACGCCACAAGCCAAGTAACAGCTAAGTGTTGACGTTTGGATAAACGATCCCAACCAAAGAAAAACAAACCAATCAATGTTGATTCAAGGAAGAACGCCATCAGTGCTTCAATGGCTAATGGTGCACCAAAGATATCCCCAACATAGTGCGAGTAATACGCCCAGTTAGTACCAAATTGGAATTCCATGGATAAACCGGTCGCAACACCAAGGGCAAAGTTAATGGCAAATAACTTACCCCAAAACTTCACCATGTCTTTGTAAATCTGCTTCCCAGTAATGACATAGGTGGTTTCCATTATGGCTAATAAAAAAACCATACCTAATGTTAACGGGATGAAGATCCAGTGATATAACGCGGTCAGTGCAAATTGCAACCGCGATAATTCAGCAACTTCTAACAACATTCCTAGCTCCTTTGTTCGTCAGGGCTCACCGACGACAGTACGACATTTGTACTTAGCGTTAAATTTAAGTCGTCATTATTTATGCATTTCTGTTTATTTCGATTTCTTTTACAGCAAAAAGATAAAAACAAATAAAATATGTTAATGACATGTTTCAAATTAGTTAAATTTATATTTGTTCAACCAGAAAATATTGCGTTAATTCTACTGGTATTTCAGGATCCCAGCAAAGGATTTATCTCACATTTTGCTTTGATAAAAATCAAAGAAAGCCCGAAACACGAAATAAAAGAAAACTCGATGTGATTAAGATCAATCAAAAGTGGAATATTAAAAACAATATGTAAATCAATATTTAATAATCAAGATCAATAAATAAACACTTGAAAAACAATCACTGATCATGGAAACATTTTAGTAACATTTTGTTTTTATAACTCACTATTAACATTATAGACAATAATCCTGTGTGACTTTTTTTTCGTCCGTATTAACCCATGAACTTATTGACGATAAATGAATATTTCAGATTAGTTTTTTTAATCTAAAAAAATAATTTTTATCACTTCTCGTGAATAAAAAAATATCTATAATCCCGCCACAGAAAAGAAAAACCTTTTTAGAAACTCTCTTTTAGTCTTTTTATTGACTCTTTTATTTGGATATTCACCATGGCTCGTGTTTTCAAAAAAATTATCGCACTGTACCAACCACTATTTTCTGAGTTGTACAACAGCGGCCATTAATCACAACGAATTTAATGAGCACCAGCCAACGGGCACATTATGCCTAATATGCTGATGAGTCCTCATTGATTGTGAATAGATAAATGGTCTATGTTGTTTATAGACATAAAAAAACGAGGCCCCATAAGGCCTCGTTTTTTATTGAAATAGATTTCTATTGATTCAAGTTCAACAAATCAAAATGTTGATAGGCTCGTTGAGTTGCTATCCGCCCTCTTGGCGTGCGTTGCAAGTAACCTTGCTGAATCAAATACGGCTCTAACACATCTTCAATGGTATCGCGCTCTTCACCAATAGCCGCCGCCAAGTTATCAATTCCGACGGGTCCCCCATTAAAGCGCTCAATGATCGCCATCATTAACTTCCGATCCATATAATCAAAACCACAGCGGTCAACATCGAGCATATCCAGTGCACTTTGTGCCGTCGCACTGCAAATATGACCATTGCCTTTTACTTCCGCAAAATCACGGACTCGGCGTAATAAACGGTTAGCAATACGTGGTGTACCACGAGAGCGTTGTGCTATTTCTAATGCACCCAACTCATCCAGTGGCAACCCCAAACAATGGGCACTGCGTAAGACAATATGTTGCAAATCTTCGACCTTGTAATACTCCAAACGCTGAGTAATACCAAAACGATCTCGCAACGGTGAGGTTAATGATCCAGCACGAGTCGTTGCCCCAATTAAAGTAAAGGGTGGCAAATCTATTTTTATGGAACGTGCAGCTGGCCCTTCACCAATCATAATATCCAGCTGATAATCTTCCATCGCTGGATACAAAACTTCTTCCACATTCGGACTTAAACGATGGATCTCATCAATAAACAAGACATCATTTGGCTCAAGATTGGTTAACAATGCCGCCAAATCGCCTGCTTTTTCTAAAATGGGTCCCGACGTCGTTCG
This sequence comes from uncultured Photobacterium sp., assembly GCA_947039525.1. Classification (GTDB taxonomy): domain Bacteria; phylum Pseudomonadota; class Gammaproteobacteria; order Enterobacterales; family Vibrionaceae; genus Photobacterium. The sequence continues at coordinate 8,645 of CAMQZF010000051.1, forward strand.
AATATTGACGTCCATCTCATTTGCCACAATATTGGCCAAGGTGGTTTTGCCCAATCCCGGTGGACCAAAAATCAATAAGTGATCTAAAGCTTCTTCACGGCGCTTGGCCGCTTGAATAAAAATTTCCATCTGACCACGAACGTGATCTTGTCCTTGATAATCTTCCAGCAACTTTGGACGAATGGCGCGATCAATCACCTCTTCATCACGATGTTTTATTTCGGTTGAAATCAAACGATCCGCTTCAATCATAGTTATTTAGAGCCTTAAATCATTGAACGTAACGCATCACGAATGATGGCTTCACTGGTCATATTCGGTTGTGCCACTTGAGACACCACTTTTGCGGCCACTTGCGGTTTATAGCCCAAGGAAATCAAGGCACTGATGGCCTCATCCTTATCTTTATCGCCACGGCTAATGGCTTGCGCTGTTGAAGCTGCACTGTCTGATGCTGGGGTCAATAAATCCCCTTCACCCCACCCTTTTAAGCGATCTTTCATCTCCACCAGCAAACGCTCAGCCGTTTTCTTTCCGACACCGGGAATTTTCACTAAGGTGGTCACATCTTCATTTTCAACGCTGAGCACAAATTGTCCCGCCGTCATCGCCGATAAAATCGCGAGCCCTAATTTAGGCCCCACGCCATTGGCTTTAATCACTTCACGAAATAATTGACGTTCATTTTTTTTATTGAAGCCATACAACAACTGCGCGTCTTCACGCACCACAAAGTGAGTGAAAATCAGGGCTTCTTGTCCCAACTCGGGTAATTCATAAAAACAGCTCATGGGCATTTGAATTTCATAACCCACGCCACCCACTTCTAAAACGATTTCTGGGGGTTGTTTTTCGATTAAGGTGCCACGTAATTGACCGATCACAGTGTTATCTCTATCAATAAAAAAGGAGCTTTAGAATAGACAATTACTGGATGGATAGCCATGACTGGCGAAGATTCTAAGCAAAAAGGCGATCACGGTATCGCCTTAGTGGAGATTAACGGTATCGACCTCGACGAGCGCTGGTGACTTTATTTCCTGCTAACGCTATCAAGGTGTGATTGGTATGCGCATGACAAATTGCCACCGCTAAAGCATCTGCGGCATCGGCTTGCGGTTTTCCAACCAGCCTTAACATTGAACACACCATATGTTGCACTTGTTCTTTATCTGCACCACCCGTTCCAACTACGGCTTGCTTAATTAAACGAGCAGCGTATTCACTGACGGGTAAATCGGCATTAACCGCCGCAACAATCGCACTGCCTCGCGCTTGCCCAAGCTTTAATGCCGAACTGGCATTTTTCCCCATGAACACATCCTCAATTGCCACCTGATCGGGTTGAAATTGTAAGATAACTTCTGAGATCCCGGCGTAAATTTGTTTTAAACGCCCAGGAATGTCTGGCACTGAGGTACGAATACAGCCACTGCCTAAATACGCTAAATTACGTCCAGTTTGACGAATCACGCCATATCCTGTCACACGAGAGCCGGGGTCAATACCCAAAATAATGGTCATAACTTATTAATAACTTCTTATTATAATTGTGCCGCGACGTCGTCAGAAATATCACCATTGTGATAAACCTCTTGAACGTCATCGAGTTCTTCTAATGCATCAATCAAACGCAATAACTTTGGCGCTGAATCCAAATCCAACTCAGCTTGTGTCGAGGCAACTAACGTGACTTCAGCGTTCAGTGCTTGAAACCCTGCCGCGTCCAACGCATCTTTCACCACACCGAAGCTCACTGGTGTGGTAAACACATCCATGGAACCATCATCGTGGGTTTCAAGGTCTTCCGCCCCTGAATCTAACGCAATCTCTAATACGTCATCTTCACTTAATCCACTGCCGTAAGAAATAACGCCTTTCTTCTCAAATAAATAACTGACACTGCCATCTGTCCCTAAATTGCCACCAGCACGATTAAAGGCATGACGAACACCGGAGACGGTTCGATTACGGTTATCGGTCATACATTCCACCATAACGGCAGTTCCCGCAGGACCATACCCTTCATAAATCACGGTTTCGAGATTCTCATCCCCTTCACCACCCGCCCCACGATTGACCGCACGATTAATCGTATCGCGAGTCATATTACTGGATAACGCTTTATCAATCGCCGCCCGTAACCGAGGATTGGCCGCAGGATCTTCCCCGCCTTCTTTTGCCGCAACGGTGAGTTCTCGAATGAGTTTGGTAAAGATTTTTCCACGCTTGGCGTCTTGTGCCGCTTTACGGTGCTTGATATTGGCAAATTTACTGTGACCAGCCATAGCATGACTCCCTGTATTTGGCTTGTGTTCTCTTTATTATGGATGCTCATCCTGAGCAAAAGAGAAATAATGCGAGGAAAACCCGATCAGCCCAAAGGCTGATCAGGAAAACAAAGGTTTATTCTTCTTCTTTTTCAGCGTCTTTTTTCGCTAACTTCACAGCAATAGACAATTCAGTCAAAGCCGCTTCGTTAGCAGGGCTTGGCGCGTTAGTCATTAGACACGCCGCCGCCGTTGTTTTCGGAAATGCGATAACATCACGAATGTTATCCGTACCACATAACAACATAGCCAAACGATCAAGACCGAAAGCCAAACCAGCGTGTGGTGGCGTACCAAACTTCAATGCGTCCAATAGGAAGCCAAACTTCAGTTTTTGCTCCGCTTCGCTGATGCCTAAGATATTAAATACCGCAGACTGCATTTCTGAATTGTGGATACGAACCGAACCACCGCCCACTTCGTAGCCGTTTAAGACCATGTCGTACGCGTTAGATAATGCATCAGCAGGATTGGCTTCCAACTCTGCTGGCGTCATGCCCAATGGCGCCGTGAATGGGTGGTGCATTGCCGATAGGCTACCGTCTTCGTTTTCTTCAAACATTGGGAAGTCAACGACCCACAATGGTTTCCATGCCTTCAAATCGGTTTGATTCAGATCCAGACCCACTTTAATACGCAACGCACCTAATGCTTCAGAAACGACACGCTTAGTGTCTGCGCCGAAGAAAATGATATCGCCAGATTCAGCCGATACGCGATCCAATAATCCAGTGATGGTTGCTTCGTCCAAGAACTTAGCCACTGGTGATTGAATGCCTTCTAGACCAGCTTCACGATCATTAACCTTCATCCATGCCAAGCCTTTCGCACCGTAGATACCAACGAACTTGGTGTATTCGTCAATTTGCTTACGTGACAAGCTTGCGCCTGTTGGTACACGTAATACAGCAACACGGCTCTTAGGATCGTTGGCAGGTGCCGCAAACACATTGAAATCAATGTCTTTGACTAGGTCACAAATGGTCACGATTTCTAGTGGATTACGAAGATCGGGCTTATCAGAACCAAAACGGCGCATCGCTTCATCGTAAGGCATGATTGGGAACGTACCCAAATCCACATTCAGCAATTCTTTCCACATGTTGGTGATCATGTCTTCGGTCACGCCACGCACTTCTTCTGCGCTCATGAACGACGTTTCGATATCAATCTGAGTAAATTCAGGTTGACGATCGGCACGCAAATCTTCATCACGGAAACATTTTACGATTTGGTAGTAACGGTCAAAACCAGACATCATCAACAATTGCTTAAACAACTGTGGTGATTGTGGCAAAGCGTAGAAGCTGCCTTTATGAACACGGCTTGGTACCAAATAATCGCGCGCGCCTTCTGGCGTTGCTTTGGTTAGTACTGGTGTTTCAATATCAAGGAAACCTTGCTCATCAAGGAAACGACGTACAAAGCTTGATGCTTTTGCACGCAATTTAATGCGATCGCTCATTTCTGGACGACGCAGATCCAAGTAACGGTACTTAAGACGTTGCTCTTCGGTATTCGTTTGATTAAAGTCCAATGGCAGTGCGTCTGAGCGGTTAATGATCTCTAAGCCTGACGCCAATACTTCAACTTCACCCGTTGCCATGTCTTTGTTAATTTGGCTTTCAGGACGCAAACGTACTTCACCCGTTAAACGAATGCAGAATTCGTTACGCAGTTGGTTTGCCAATGAAAAAACATCGGTCATGTCTGGATCAACCACAACCTGCACAACGCCTTCGCGATCGCGCATGTCGATGAAAATAAGTCCGCCTAAATCACGACGACGATTAACCCAACCGCATAATTCAACGGTTTGTCCCGCAAGAGACGGATTCAATTGACCACAATACTGGGTGCGCATAGAAAATTCCCGATCTGTTGTTCTGTTGGTCGCCCTCGACAAATTGCCAATGAATTTGGTGAGCGCCAATACGGTAAATTTCGACCGAATATGGCTTGAGTCCGCCAAAGCGGTAAGCCTTTATTGGGTCGAAAGCAAATAAGATAACGCCGTATTATAGAGGAAAAAAACCAAGGGAGGAAAACTCGTCGGACTAAATTGTTCAAAAGACCAAAGAATCCGTCCATTTTCTCACCCACACTCAGCCACTTGTGATTGGATAAAGACAAATGCGATCAGATTCTCTACAATACGCGCCTTTTTGCGGGGAAGGAGTCCACCGCTAACTGGCACGGACTGCTCATGGTCGCTGCTGATGTTTGAGGTTCAAAAGTCATGAAAAACCCCGATACCATTTTTGCTGCACCGATTAATAAAATCGGTGATTTTACGTTCGATGCACGCGTTGCCGAGGTCTTCCCTGATATGATTCAGCGATCGGTTCCGGGGTACAGCAACATCATTTCAGCCATCGGCATGTTGGCTGAACGTTTCGCCAAACCTCATAGCACGTTATACGATTTGGGTTGTTCATTAGGGGCGGCAACATTATCGATGCGTCGTCACTTAAACCAAGAAGGCTGTCAGATCATTGCCGTGGATAATTCTTCAGCGATGATCGAGCGTTGCCAATTATTAATGGACGCTTACCGCTCTGAAACCCCGGTGCATGTGATGGAAGCGGACATCCGTGAAATTGACATCGTCAATGCCAGCGTGGTGGTGTTGAACTTTACCTTGCAGTTTTTATCGCCGGATGATCGCCAAGCGCTGCTCACTAAAATCTACAAAGGACTTCGTCCCGGTGGCATTTTAATTTTGTCAGAAAAATACGTTTTTGATGACGACAATGCCAATGAGCTACTGATTGACTTGCACCATGACTTTAAGCGTGCCAATGGTTACAGCGAATTGGAAATCAGCCAAAAACGCAG
>CAMQZF010000052.1 GCA_947039525.1 uncultured Photobacterium sp.
TCCCGTCCGCTCCGCCACTTATTAAAGCCTCAGTCGAAAGACTGGGGCTTTTTTACGTTTAAATTTTATGATCAGTTCACATTTTTCTTGTTTCTTTCTGTGGTGTTGCTTAAAAATTTGTATGATTCTTTTCTTATTGTATGAAAGGAAGAATATTGAATGCGATTTTTTTATCAGAGACATGAAACGGAACAACAAATTAAAATTACTTTATCATCAACGTCATTTTATGTGATGTTGGGGATGCTGGCGACGTGGTTTGTGAACCAATATTTTCTTCATTCAACCTTTTTCTCACAAGCCTTTGTTCCTGTTGTTTTTACTTTTATGTTTATACGTTTCTTTTTTGTTTTGAAAGTACAAAAAGAAGTATGGGAAGCTACGAAGCGTGGTTCTGTCAAAACATCAGGCAGTAAATTTTCTCTTTCTAATCCTTTTACTTACTGGATTGAAAAGTAGAGGAATCTATCGTCTGTTCTACCAAATTAATGGTTCTTATTTCTTTTAAATTTAGAATCTAGCTCTATTTTTCTTGTATCTATACTTAATTTTCCAGTAAGTATACGAGGAAAATTAGATGAAAATATATTTGGTTTTAGTGGTGTTACTGATTGGATTAATGGGTTGTGTGACGAAACATGAATCTCGCTTGATCACTCAAGAAAGGTGGTATGAGCTTGGTGAGTATTATGGTATGCATGGGTATCGTCGTCTTTCTGCAAGTAATTTGGATCACTTTGGAGCAGATGAAGTGATCGACCATAATGCTTATCAGGCAGGCTATCGGAAAGGGCGAATTGAATTTTGTTTAAAGAATGATTTGCGTTTTACGGTTGTAAATCCACATTACCCTGGGGAATGTAGTGCGGCTAGACGGAATTTACCCAATAATGAGATAGGAGAAATTGCTCAGGGTGGCTATTAAGGAATGCTATGCGCCATCATGACGCATAGCATATTATCGATTTAGTTGTTGCTGTGTAATTCGCTGTTCAGTTCAATGGCTGTTTTATTGGTTAAACATTCAATTTGACCTGTCATTGAGTTACGGCGGAACAGTAAATCAGGTTTGTTCGCTAAGTCACGCGCTTTTACGATGTCGACTTTTTGACCGCTAGCATCCAACATTTGTACTTTTGAACCTGCGGTGATGTATAAGCCAGATTCGATCGTACAGCGATCACCCATTGGAATACCCAGACCTGCATTGGCACCTAATAAGCTGTTTTCACCAATGGAAACGACGACTTTACCGCCACCGCTCAATGTACCCATGATGGACGCGCCACCGCCGATGTCAGATCCATTACCAACAACAACACCAGCTGAAATACGGCCTTCAACCATGCTGACACCTGTCGTGCCCGCATTAAAGTTAATGAAGCCTTCGTGCATTACAGTAGTACCTTCACCTACGTGTGCCCCTAAGCGAACACGAGAGGTATCAGCAATACGAACACCGTTTGGTACGATGTAATCAACCATTTTCGGGAATTTATCTACACAATCAACCGTTAATGTTTCACCGTTTAAGCGTGCATTTATTTGACGCTCTGCTAATTCTGGTAAATCGATTGGGCCTTGATTTGTCCAAGCGATGTTGTGTAGAAGACCAAAAATGCCATCCAACACAAGACCGTGAGGTTTAACTAAACGATGAGATATTAATTGCAGTTTCAGAAAGCCTTCCGCTACCGATTGTGGTGCTGCATCATTTTCTAGTACAACCAGAACAAGTGACTGTGATGATTGGCTTGCTTTATGGGCAAATTGAGCTTGAGCTTCAAGATCGGCCCTTTGGAAAACAGTTGCTAATTGTGCTGCTTGTTCAACTGAAACTTCTACTGCTTGATTTCCTGATGTTGCACCAATGATGTTATGAATGCTGTTAATCAACGCTTCACTTGGCTTTAGCATTGGTGTTGGGAAAAAAGCTTCAATGATTTTATTGTCACGGTTTTTGGTTGTAGTACCTAACGCAAGAGAAAAGTAAGACATGCGAAGTTAGACTCCCTATAAAAAATAAATATCAAAACCGTACACGGTTAGATGTACGTTGATTGTGTTTTAAATGTTAGAAACCATGATAATGACACTTGAGAGGATATTGAAGGTTTGTCTGCTGAATCGTTGAAAAATGACAGAAATATGATGCAGTAATAGGGCGTTCTGGATTTTTATTTCGCCAAATAACAATAAACCTCCATATTTGGAGGTTTATGTGTGCATCATCTTAATGATTAATCTTCAGATGAGTCATCATTATCTGTGCTTTCAGCTTCTGTGCTGGCTTTTTTACGTGGTGCTTTTACTTTTTTTGCACCCAAGGCAACTAAAACTTCTTCACGGTGTTGTGCTAAATACAACGACATTTCTTCTTGCTTTTCGTCTTCTTCAAACAGTTCGCTGTCACTGAGCAATAAAAATAGCTCATCAGCCATGTCTAACATTTTATCGTATGCATCGGCTTCAGATTTAGAAGTAAAAGTCATCTTTTCTGCTCCGTTGCGTTCAACTACATATTTGATGATAACGGCCATGGTCATCTTCTCCCAATTGAATTTGCTGGCTGTTTATACAGTATAATGGTTGTTGCTGTCCAGTTTTGATCTGGATGAATACTTGTGTTTTTGATTTAACGTGTTTCTTTTCAACAAACTAATTCAGTGTTGGGTGTTGCCATGTTTGACTAAAGTTTATGAATAATTGCAATAATGGGCTTTGGTATTTTTCTTTATGGTATAGCAGCCAGTATTGGCGGCTCATATTAATGTGCTCTGGCTGTATCATGACCAAATCATGGCTTTCTACATTGCGTTCTACTGCTAATTTGGATAAACAACTGATCCCCAATTGAGCGCTAATACAATTTAAAATCGACTCGGTTGTGTTTAATTCAAAAGCGACTTTCCAATGCTCTAGTTGAGAAGCGACTCGATTTAAGAAAAAGGTACGAGTGCCTGAGCCATTTTCTCGGAGAATCCATTCTTGATTTTCAAGATCGGTTGGCGAGATAGACTCTAATTGAGCTAATGGGTGATCTTTATGGCAAACAATAACCATGTCATCTTTGAGCCATGCTTTCATGTCTAAATCTGGATGTTGAACACGCCCTTCAATTAAGCCAATGTCCAGTTCAAACTCTGCAATTTTGTGAGCAATTTGGTCGCTGTTTGAAATAAAGATCGATTGTTCTTTATGTTCTGTATTGGCGCGAAAGTCTCGTAATAAAAAAGGGGTTATTTGATTACCGATGGTGTGGCTACTACCAATTTTTAAGCTGCCTGTGATCAGGCTACTATGATCAAATAATTGTTCAATCGCGTTACAACGTGCAAGCAATTCATCGGCTAATGGTAATAAACGACGACCATGTTCATTGATGATTAAACGATTATTATTGCGATCGAATACACGATGACCTAAATGTTTTTCAAGTTCAGATAATGCCATGCTAACGGCTGGTTTGGATAAATATAACTTTTCAGCGGCGGCAGTAATTGTTCGTTCTTGAGCAACGGTTAAGAACACTCTGAGTTGTTTTAGGGCGATATTCATAGATTAAATAAGACTATTGGTTCAATGTTTAGTTTATTTTAACCTTATTTTTCGTTTATTCAATTAATAGGAATTGTTATTTATTAAATAATATCATTATCTCCTAACATCCTATTTCATCAACCTTTATTCTTTGAATTTGGAAAAACACATTGAAGGTTGAAAACGAAAACAGAAGGCGGTTTATACCCCGATTAAATCCAAAGTTCAGCACTGGCTGAGTTTTTTTATTTGCAGCGGCTATTGCCCTGATCCACAATTTGGGTCACCTTTCTTTGTCTGCGAGTTTTCTGTGTTCACCATTTATCATTCTAATCAGTTGGATTTACTCAAATCATTATTAGTTGAATTGATTCGTCAAAATCCACTTGAAAACCCTTTTGATGCGGAACAAATTCTGGTGCAGAGCCCAGGTATGTCACAGTGGCTAAAAATGGAATTAGCTGAGTCTTTTGGTGTGGCGGCGAACATTGAATTTCCTTTGCCCGCAACCTTTATTTGGAGAATGTTTACCCAAGTATTGGATGATGTTCCCACGCGCAGTTATTTTAATAAAGAAGCAATGACTTGGAAATTGATGTCCATATTGCCTGAACAATTTGATCGTCCAGAATTTCAACCCTTACAGCGTTATTTAGAAAACGATAATACGGATTTAAAGCGGTATCAGTTGGCCGAAAAGATCGCGGATATTTTTGACCAATATTTGGTGTATCGACCAGAGTGGATTGATCAGTGGGAAGCTGGAAAGGTTGTTGAAGAGTTAGGCGATGAGCATCCATGGCAACCCATTTTATGGCAAGCCTTGTATAAACACACAACAGAAACGTTAGGGCAATCTCCTTATCATCGTGCCAATTTGTACGATGATTTTATTTGTGCGCTAAAAAATGGGGCATCCTTACCGAGTTCGATGCCAAAGCGTTTGTTTGTGTTTGGTATATCATCCTTACCTAAGCGTTATTTGGACGCGTTGGTGGCGATTGGCGAACACATTGATGTCCATTTAATGTTCACCAATCCTTGTCAATATTATTGGGGAGACATTCGTGATCGCAAAACGTTAGCGAAAATGGCAGCGAGAAAGCGAAAGGAAGAACGCAAAAAAGCCCAATTGAATTTCACTTATGAGGATTTATTGACACCCACTTATTACTTAAGTCCGAGTGATCAAAAGAAAGGGATTGAACTGACTCAATTAAGCGAATCGGAATTATCGATTGAGGATGATAACGAAGAAGTCGGTAATGGCTTATTGGCATCCATGGGCAAACTGGGACGGGATAATTTGCATTTATTGTCGGATTTATCCGTACAAGAAATTGATGCGTTTGTTGATATCCCCCAAGATACCTTGTTGCATTCGATTCAAAATGACATTTTGAATTTACAGGATCGTCAATCCCATAATTCGGAAACGTTAGAAAGCAGCGATCATAAACATCCGATTAAAACTCAGGATCATTCGATTCAATTGCACGGGTGTCATACACCAACTCGTGAATTAGAAGTGCTGTATGATCAATTATTGGCAATGTTTGAACGAGATCCATCCTTAAAACCGCGCGATGTGATTGTAATGGTTGCAGATATTAATGCGTACAGTGCAGCGGTACAGGCGGTCTTTGGCAATGTACCCAATCGTCGTTATATCCCATTTTCTATTTCTGACCGTACGGCTGATCAAGAAAACCCAATTCTATTGGCTTTCTTACGATTATTTCAATTGCCCAATAGCCGTTGTACAGCCTCTGAACTTTTAGAATTATTGGAAGTGCCTGCCGTCCTGTCTAAGTTTGGTTTTGATGATAAAAGTTTTGAAAAAATTAAACGTTGGGTGGAAGAGTCTGGCATTCGTTGGGGATTGGATCCCAATACCGCAGGGGAGTTCCAATTACCACAGCAAAATCAGAATACATGGTTATTTGGTATTTCTCGCATGTTGTTGGGGTACGCAATGCCATCGACAGCAGGCTTATTTAATGGCATGTCTGCTTATGATCAAGTGCAAGGGTTAGATGCTCAATTAGCTGGTCAGCTAGCGCAGTTTGTTGATTTATTACTGGATTATCGTACTCAGCTAATGACACCGAAATCGGTTCAGGAATGGATGACGGTTTTGAATACGTTATTAGACGATTTTTTTGAGGTGGAGTTAGAAGGCGAATTAGTTCTTAAATCAATTCGTGATTTATTGGTGCGTTTACAAGAGCAATTAACGGATGCAGCTCACGATGATGTGATTTCACCAGACGTTTTGTATCAATATGTTCAAGATAAATTGTCAAATGAGCGGGTGAGTCAGAGATTCTTAGCCGGACAGGTTAACTTTTGTACGTTAATGCCAATGCGCTCGATTCCTTTTAAAGTGGTGTGTTTATTAGGGATGAATAATGGCGCATACCCTCGCAATATTGCGCCTGAAGGCTTTGATTTGATGAATAAACGGATGCGTCGCGGTGATCGCTCTCGTCGAGATGATGACCGTTATTTGTTTCTTGAGGCCCTATTGTCCGCACAAGAGACGCTGTACATCAGTTACGTTTCTAATTCGATTAAAGACAACAGCACTAAAGTGCCTTCAGTGCTGGTGAGCGAACTCTTAGAATATTGCCAACAAAACTGCTGTTTGGAAAATGATAAAACGATAGGGTCGGATAAGTCTGGTCGTCGATTAACCGATTCTTTAACGCATTATCATCCCTTAGTTCCCTTTAGCGCTCTGGCGTTTAAAAAGCGCGATGATGAGGTGGATAATCGCAGTTATGCGTCTGAATGGTATGAGGTGGCACAACGTCAGGGTACGCCGCCATTGGGTTTTTTAAGTACACCATTAACGGCTGAAGTGCGCGCTGATAATGAAGTGACGGTGCTTGAGTTATCGGAATTACAACGTTTTTGGCGCTTGCCTGTGCAGTATTTTTTCCAGCGTTGTTTGAAAGTGAATTTTGAGTTGGGTCTGGGTGTTCCTGAAGATGATGAGCCTTTTGCTCTGAATGGATTGGAAAACTACGGCTTATTAGATTCGCTGTTGAATGTGTTATTGACAACGGATGGAACGGACAAGGCGATTCAAACGTGTTTGCATCAATTTTCGCAAGAGCAACGTGCTATGGGACGCTTGCCTGTCGCTGTGTTTGGTGACTTGGTATTAAAGCAAACCACCGAAAAAGCGCGGGCGTTATTGGCACAATTACAAGGTTTAGCGATTGATTCTCAAGACGATATGGAAGTCGATGTGGTGGTGAATGATCGTATTCGACTTCAAGGTTGGATTAAGCATCGTTATGGTTGTGGGTTGCTGCGCTATCGAGTCGGTGCTTTGCGTCCACAAGATATTTTAACTGCATGGTTGGATCATTTGTGTTTGGCGGTTATGGCACCTTCTGAAGTGACGCATTTCATCAGTATGGATAAAACCTCTGTGTGTTATATGACATTTCCGACGATTGATGCTGTCGACGCCAACGTGCATTTAGCGCTTTTAATTGCGGAATATGAACGTGGTTTATTGTTGCCATTGCCTTATTTTCCGAAAACCGCGTATGCCGGATTAAAGAAACCAGACAGCAGCTTAACTGCCATGAAAGACGTGTTTAATGATGGGTTTAAGCATACCGGAGAAGGGCAATCTGCTTATATCTCTCGTGTTTGGTCAGAGTGGGAAGATGAATTAGGTCTTGAGGTTGAGGCATTGGCTTTGCGTGTGTTGCAGCCAGCGCTTGATTCTATGATTGAAATGGACATTACGGTGTGATGAAAAAGTAGTGTGGTCGTCAGCAATTTTTTTATGGTTTGTAGGGATTGCTGTCCGACCACTGGTGCAGAGGGTGACCGTGTTTCTATCGGCGATAGTAAAAAAAACCGCCGATTGAAACCGTGAGTGAACTCTCAGCTAGATTTCTTTTTTATCATTAAAAGCCAATTATAACTTATTGATCACACGAGTGATGTTGTGTGATTTCATGAAAAAATTCAAAAGGTGATCTGTAATGATCGATGAACTCATCGCTGTGTCGACCTCTGTTCCACATTTTGCGTCTCAGATACTTGATCCCATGACCTTTCCCTTGCATGGCGCTCGGTTAATTGAAGCCTCTGCAGGGACGGGAAAAACGTACACCATTGCCAGTTTGTATTTGCGTTTATTGTTGCAGCATGGTCAAGCTGGATCGGGGCATGGTGAAGAATTGTCGGTTGATCGTATTTTAGTGGTGACGTTCACTGAAGCGGCGACGGCTGAGTTGCGTGATCGTATTCGTTCTAAAATTCACGATGCCTATCTTGCATTCAGTCGAAAAAAGGCCAATGAAGACGATGGCTTTATGATCGCGTTACTGGCCGATATTCCAGAGCATCGTTATCTGGAGATGGCAAAAATTTTGTTACAAGCAGAACGCCAAATGGACGAAGCGGCGATCTATACCATTCACGGTTTCTGTCAGCGGATGTTGACGCAAAATGCGTTCGAGTCGGGTGTGCGTTTTAATAATGAATTTGTGACTGATGAGAGTGAACTCAAGCGTCAAGTTGTTGCGGATTTTTGGCGCCGTCATTTTTATTCAATATCACCTCAATTGGCTGAAGATGTTCAACAAATTTGGTCATCACCGAAACAACTTTTGGAGACTATTGGGGGCTTTCTTACAGGGCCTGAAGTGGCTTTTAGTGTTCCAGCGTTGCAAGGGGATTTGAGCGACGCCTACCGTACTCGCATTGATCAAATTGATGCGCTCAAAGCGTTGTGGCGTGAAGTGAGTGATGACATTCAACCTATGATAGCCAACTCAGGTGTTGATAAGCGCAGTTACAGTAAGAAAAATTTGCCGACATGGTTTCATGTTATTAATGATTGGGCGTATGCCTCGAGTACGAACTTACAATTGCCGGATAAGTTGGACAAATTCTCACAACAAATTTTGGATGAGAAAACCAAAAAAGGGACGCCTCCGAGTCATGCCGTATTTACTCAGATAGATGAATTATTGGCATTGTCTGATTTTTCTGCTCCGTTAACGGTTTATGCGATTGAGCATTGTCGTCAGGCTTTATTTGAAAGCAAATTAAAAAAAGGCTGGTTGTCGTTTGATGATCTGTTAACTCAGTTTTCATCGGCGATAGAACAAGATAGTGATCATATCTTAAAAGATCGCATTCGAGCACTGTATCCGGTGGCGATGATTGATGAATTTCAAGATACCGATCCCTTGCAATACCATATTTTCAGTGAAATTTACGTTTCTCAGCCACAATGTGCATTGTTGATGATCGGTGATCCCAAACAAGCGATTTATGCTTTTCGTGGCGCGGATATTTTTACTTATATCCAAGCTCGTCGCCAAGTGACCGATCACTATACTTTGCAAACCAATTGGCGCTCCTGTCCTGATGTGGTTTCAGCGGTGAATGGTGTGTTTAAACACGGCACCGCTCCTTTTATTTATGATGTTGACATTCCCTTTTTACCTGTGTCTTACAGTGCTAATAATGCCGAAAAAAGTTGGTGGATGGATCAGCAAAAACAAACGGCGTTAACCGCTTGGTTACCTGAATGTGATGAGGCGATGTCGGGGACGGATTATGAAAATCAGATGGCGAATGCTACCGCCGCTCAAATCCAAACGATTTTAACGAAATCGGAACAAGGCACCGCGTATTTTAAAAAATCGGCATTAGGGGAACCCATTGAAATTAAAGCGGGCAATATGGCCGTTTTAGTGCGCACCGGAAAAGAAGGTAAGTTGGTCCGCCAAGCCTTAGCAAAACAAGGGATTGCCAGTGTGTATCTGTCCAATCGTGACAGTATTTTTGAAGGGAAAACCGCAAAAGACATGCTGCGTTTGTTGCAAGCGGTGTTTTCTCCTGAGGATGAGTCGACATTACGTGCGGCGTTGGCTTCTTCATTGTTTGGATTAACCGCTGCTCAACTTGATGCGTTGAATAACGATGAAATTGCGTGGGAGCGTGAAGTTAATCAGTTTAAAGACAGTCGGGATGTGTGGGCTAAACGCGGTGTGATGCCGATGTTGCGACAAATATTGAGTCGTCAGCGCTTGGCGCAGCAATGGTTAGCAGAAGAAGAGGGTGAGCGTCGCTTAACGGATGTCTTGCATTTGGGCGAATTATTGCAAGAAGCCAGTCAAATTTTAGACAGTGATTATGCGTTACTGCGTTGGTTAGCTGAGCACATTGATAATCCCAATCAAAATGCGGACGAGCAAATTTTGCGTTTGGAATCTGAACGTAACTTGGTGCAAGTGATTACTATCCACAAATCGAAAGGTTTGGAGTATGACCTCGTGTTTTTGCCGTTTTTATGTCGTTATCGTGCCGTGACGAAAAAGTACACGGTGAAATATCACGATGAGTCTCGTGGGCAAGCCATGGTCGATGTCGAGAAATTAGAGGATAACGTTGAACTGGCTGATAAAGAACGCTTGGCGGAAGACATTCGTTTGTTGTATGTGGGATTAACCCGTGCGGTTTATGGTTTGTATTTGGGGTTAGCGCCAGTAAAAGACGGCCAGAAAAAAGGCAGTACAACCGGTTTACACCACAGCGCGATCGGGTATTTGTTGCAGAAAGGCGAAGCGGGGGATATTAATGACTTAATAGAACGCGTTAACTCGCTTGCTCAGACGTTAACGGGTGATGTCATGATGGTGACTGTGCCGCCTGAGTTGCCTGATATGGGTTATCAGGGAAAAGAGGGGGCATTGCCAACTGTTGATGCTTTACGTGAATTTAACGGTAAAGTTGATAATCAATGGTGGATGACCAGCTACTCCAATTTAGTGAAGCAAGGACACCAGTCTGTTCATAACAGCCATTTAGAGTTACCGGGATTTGATATTGACTCTGAGCAGGATAAAACTGATGTTTCTGATGATTCAGACATCGAAATATCAGCAGATCCTGAACGATCCATTTTTACCTTTCCAAAAGGCGCTCGTCCGGGAACGTTCTTACATACTGTATTTGAAGAGATTGATTTTACGTTACCTGCGGATAGCGACTCGACCACTGCATGTTTAACAACATTGTTAATTCAAGAAAACTATGAATTGGAATGGTTGCCCGTTTTACAAACGCTGATTGATCATGTGTTGAATTGCCCATTGGATGGTCAGGGGTTGCGATTATCCGAAAAACAAGCGCACCAAAAGCTTACTGAAATGGAGTTTCTTTTACCCATTCAAGCCTTAAGTGCTTCTAAGGTCAATCGAGTGGTGGCTCAACACGATGATGTTTCTGCTCAGGCTGGGACATTAGGGTTTCAGACCGTCAGTGGTATGTTGAAGGGCTTTATTGATTTAATTTTTGAACATGAAGGACGCTATTACGTTCTGGATTGGAAATCAAATCACCTAGGGGATTCGCCTGATGATTACGGTTCTGAGGCATTAATTCATGCCATGCGTGATCACCGTTATGATTGGCAATATCAGCTCTATGCGTTGGCATTGCACCGTTTTTTACAGACTCGGATTGCCGATTATGATTATGAACGGCATTTTGGCGGCGTGTATTACCTTTTTTTACGCGGCGTTACCACGGATGGTCATCGAGGTATTTTTTCCGCAAAACCGTCGCTGGCGTTTTTGACGGAGCTAGAACAGATCATTGATGGGGAAGTGTGAGATGCTTGATGTATTAAAAAATTTGGTCAAACAAGGGGCATTGCGCCCTTTGGATTATCAGTTGGCTAAGTATTTAGTCAAGGATCGCACCACTGAGGCTGATTCGGTTGTTGCGATTTGTGCAGCGTTAGTGAGTTTTGATGTTGGCAGTGGGCACGTTTGTCTATCGTTGAAGAATTTAACCACCCGCCGTCTGTTTGGATTGTCGCTGGCTGATTCTCATGAACTATTGGCATCATTACCGGATATTTCTCGATGGGCGTCTTTGTTGTTATCGCACGAGTCAGTCTCTTTGGGGGAATCTTCTTTATCAACGACAGCGACACCTTTGATCGTGATGAATGATTGTTTGTATTTACACCGTTATTGGGCGTTTGAACAAATCGTTGCTTCATGGTTACGACAACATGCCGAACCCATGGTAACGGATAATGCCATGAGCTTGACGCTGGATACGCTATTTCCTCGTTCTCAATTATCGGTTTTTTCTGGGCTTCAGGCGTTAAAAGCCAATGATCGTTGGAACGTTGACGAGCGTGCCAGTTTACTCACTGATTCATGGGATATCGTGGCGGTGGGGACTCTGGATTGGCGTTTAATTGATAACATATTAGTAAGCGCCGAATCACAAGCGGATTTGAATGGGTTAGAGCAGGCTGTGCCTTTATCTGCTTGTTTGAATTGGCAGAAAATTGCCGCAGCAATGGCATTAACGCGTCGATTTTCGGTGATTTCAGGCGGTCCCGGAACGGGAAAAACGACGACCGTTGCGAAATTGTTGGCAGCGTTAGTGATGCGTGATAGGACGATCGGTAAAACATCGACAATCAAACTGGTTGCACCAACGGGTAAGGCTGCCGCTCGTTTGAAAGAGTCGATCAGTTTGGCGATTGCTTCCTTGCCCGTTGATGCCGACATTCGTGCGAGTATTCCAACTGAAGCCAGTACCTTACATCGCTTATTAGGTGCGATCCCAAATAATGTGCACTTTCGCCATGATGCGAATAATCCCTTGCACTTGGATGTGCTGGTGGTCGATGAAGCGTCGATGGTTGATTTACCAATGATGGCGCGTTTGATAGAGGCGCTGCCTGACTCAGCCACTCTTATTTTACTTGGGGATCGTGATCAACTGTCATCGGTAGAAGCGGGGGCTGTATTGGGTGATATTTGTTCCTTCGCTGATCAATCGTACAGTGCGGAACAGGCTGAGCGATTAAATCAATTAACGGGTTATGGTTTAGCGGGTGTCACTGATCAAGCTGGGCAAATCATTACGGACAGCTTGTGTATTTTGAAGAAGAGTTATCGCTTTCATGCCAATTCAGGTATTGGTCTATTGGCTTCAGCGATTAACAGCGGTAATTATCTTCGTTTAACTCAAGTGTGGGACAGTGGGTTTAAAGACATTCAACGCTACGATTTAAATGATGTGAATTATCAAACCATGATACGAAAAGTCGCGGCGTTTTATCGTACGTATTTGGATGCGATTGAAGCTAAGGTTTCACCGAAAGAGGTGCTGTCTTTATTCGGTCGGGCGCGTTTATTGTGTGCCTTACGTGAAGGCGATTTTGGTGTTTCTGGATTAAATCAACGTATTGAACGTACTTTAACCGATTCAAATCATCTGAAGGGCACCGATGAAACTTGGTATGTTGGACGTCCCGTGATGATTGTGCGCAATGATTATGCTTTAGGGTTGTTCAATGGTGATATTGGAATTGCCATACCTGATCCTAATCAGCCAACTCAATTGCGGGTTTTCTTTGAATTATCCGATGGCACAGTACAAGGTTTCTTACCCAGTCGTTTGTCGGAACATGAAACCGTCTTTGCTATGACGATTCATAAATCGCAAGGATCTGAATTTGAGGATACAGTGTTAATTTTTCCGCAAGAATTCAATCCATTATTGACGCGTGAGTTGGTGTATACCGGTGTCACACGCGCAAAATCACGTTTGTATCTTTTTGCTGATAATGACGTAATGAAACGAGCAATTCATTTGAGAACCCAACGTGAAAGTGGATTAATACCGTTATTGAGTGGTGAAATGACGGGAAATATATCCTCATTGGCATCATGATATGTTTATGATTGTCGATGTTTTATGTTTTGTTATTCATTGAAAAGATAGCCGCCAGAGATGGCGGCTTTTTATGGATTACTTGAGCGATCGTATTAGAATTTTTGAGCGACGCTGCATGTTGTATAAGGTTTTCTTTGTTATTGGTAAGTCCTCAAGTATCCCCTCATGAAATCCTTGTTCTCGAAACCAGTGCGTACTGTGAGTGGTTAATACGAATAGTCGCTTGAGCCCTTCTTGTGTGGCTTGTTGACGAATATATTGAAATAATTGCAATCCACGATCGGCATCTCGGTATTCTGGGTGAATCGCCATACACGCCATTTCAGCCATTCTTTCATTAGGAAATGGGTATAAAGCCGCGCAACCAATAATCA
>CAMQZF010000053.1 GCA_947039525.1 uncultured Photobacterium sp.
ATACGTCAGCGCCGCCATTATCTTGAGTGATAAAACCGAAACCTTTCTCTTCGTTAAACCATTTTACAATACCAGTTGCTTTAGACATGTGTGTCTCCTGAAAATGTATCTCGCGCCGTAGCGCACTTAAGCCATTATAATGTGGTACTTATGACAAAAGAATTTTGAAGCGCTTCAGGACAACAAACTTAATGTTAAGCAGTAGAACGAAGTGACTTTTCATTTATCGCATAAATATTTCTGCATTACAGGCAGGTAAATATTAGATCATAATGGTCAGTTTGGGGCAAGTTTTCCTAGAAAAATTCGCATAACGATACGTAAATATGTGATATAGGTATCAAGTTTATCTAAAATAATACGCATTATTCATAATGCACTATAATTTTATTTTTGGTTTAACCACTAAAAATAAAAATTCAAAATAAACAAAATTTTAATTAAAAATTTTTAACGTAAGATAAGTTTTGATCTGGTCTGAATTTCTGTTATAACGATTTTATCTAGGGGTTTGTTTTTATATAAGAGAAAAAAATAATGAATAATATTTTAGAAGTCGTCCGTTTAGCTCGCCGTAAAAATAAATTAAAACGTGAAGTTTACGATAATGACCGTAAAATCCGAGATAACCGTAAGCGTTTGGAATTGTTAGAAAATTTAAATGATTACATCAAGCCAGACATGTCTTACGATCAAGTGATTGAAATTATTGAAAACATGAAAGGTGATTATGAAGATCGTGTTGATGATCACATCATTATTACCGCAGAATTATCAAAAGAGCGTCGTGAAATCAGTAAATGTATTAAAGAATTGACGAAAACTGAAGTTGCAAAAAACGCATAAAAAAATAGCCCGAAACGATTCCTGTTTCGGGCTTAGGGGAAGGGCTCTTTAAGAGCCTTGCGCTAATTTATTCATCAATAATGGAGATCAATTACACCACTAAGAGTAGTTGATGGCTGTGATTTTTCAACATTAAATATCAAATAAATTTTTATCACGAACAAGCTCACGTGGTAATCCGTTCTTGATGCGATTACTGACCCATTTTCCTAAACCAATAGGGAAATCACGGTAGGTTACAATCACTTCTCCTTGTCCTGCGAGGGATTCAGGGCGAATATCTCGCCCCATAAACCATTCCTTTGCTTCGAGAGCTGTTAATGCAACGGCTTTCTCTTCTTTTCCTGTTGCTAATGTCATGATGGCTTCATGTTGCCAGCGTTGCCCTTTTTTATGTGATTCTGCTAGTTTAATGCCAATGCGTTGAAAGCGAATTTCAGATAATAAAGGCTGTAAGCGTGTTGGGAATAACCAAATTTCTTTATCTCGTAACCAGATCTGTTTTTCTTCTAGCGAAATTTGAATATTAAGATCGACATTTAATTGATCAGCAATTCGCTGTTGTTCGTCTTTTGAGGCAAGTTGGAATGGGAATTTGCCTAAACGTTTTTTGACTGCAGGTGTTGGCACTGAATGTGTTTTTCGTACGCGAGCGACAAAGAACCCCTCACTATCAAATACCTGAGGGAATACATGCAAAAAACCTTCTGGTGTGCAAGCCCGATCGGCATGTTCAAATAAGTCGTTTAATGGTTCAAATTGTACGGCGTCACCAAAAGTCTCTTTTAAAAAATGACAAGCTCGCTGATTTTCACTTAAATTTAATGTACATGTTGAGTAAACCATGACCCCATTGGGTTTTAAGGCTTGAAAGGCACTGATGATTAAATTACGTTGAATTTCCGCAATTTCTTCGATGGATGAAAGAGACCAATTTGCCATCGCATCTTCGTCTTTTCGGATGGCTCCTTCACCAGAACAAGGAGCGTCTAATAAGATTGAATCAAAGGATTCAGGTGCCCAAGCACCAAAGACACAACCATCAAAATGGGTTAACGCGACATTATGGACACCACAACGTTGTAAATTCGAGTGCAATACTTTGATACGGCTTGCTGCTAATTCATTGGCCACTAACGTGCCTTTGTTGTTCATTTCTGCTGCTAACTGGGTTGTTTTAGATCCAGGAGCAGAAGCCATATCCAAAATGCAGTTTAATTGATCGTTATCCTTGATTAAGGCTGAAACTGGAATCATAGAGCTGGCTTCTTGAATGTAAAATAATCCGGCCATATGTTCTGCAGTATTGCCGAGAGATACGGAGATTTCATCCTCTCGTTCAATCCAGAAACCTTCTTCACACCAAGGGATGGGGCTTAATGTCCAATCTTTATCGGCAACGCGAGCCAAAAAATCTGCCACACTAATTTTCAATGTATTGACTCGAATACTTCGGCGTAAAGGGGTTCGGCAACTGTTGAGAAAGTCATCTACATTTAGATTTTTGGGCATGATTTCACGCATAAGTTGAATGAAATCATCGGGGATTTTGATAGAAGGGTGCATGGCATGCTCTCGGTGTCTGTTTCAATGAGCGGTGCAGTGTATAACAATTATCTGTTTGCACAACTGAAAAGCCCATCAAAGTGATGGGCTGTGTTTTCATTTTATTCTGAATTATTGGCTTGTGAGTGGAATGGCGGTGCGCCATTGTTTCCATTCATCTTCAGCACGATTGTACAATAAAAAGTGACTGTTCATTTTTGCGGTTCCTAATAGGGGCTGCTTTTCAGGGGTAGCAAACGCAATTCCGCCTCTTAATAAGTTGTCTATGGTACCTGAACGAATTTCAGCCCCCGTTAAACCGATAGAGACATCGACCCCTGAGGTATTCCAAAATATGGTATTTTTACGCACTAATTGACGGTATTTTTCGTTTATATGAGCGGAAATTAAAACACGATCGGCTAATTTTCCGAGTTCAATGTTCGTTACTTCACCAACCTGAATGTCTCGGTATAATAGTGGGGTTCCAACAGTAATTGACCCTCTGTTTTCACTTTCTAATACAATAGGCAGACCAATTTCCGTTTGTTTCTTGCTATGAAGTATAAAAGTTGAGGTGATTTGTTGAGATTCTCCTACTTGAACATCAATGTAACGTGTTAATAGAGAGTCAATGTTTTCAACTTTAGTCAGACTAACGGATGGACTGACCAACCAATAATAGTTGTCTTTTTTGCGCAAAGCCTCAGCATAGCTGGGTAACAATTGTGCCGTAATGGTGGCAGTTTTTGTGTTGAAATTGGGTATTATTGAAGTAATCCGTCCAACTTGTAGCCCTTGATAACGAATCTCTGTGTTGACCTTTAGATCATTTATATTGGGATGTTGAAAAGTAATGATGGGACCACTTTGTTCTGCAATTTGCTTTGATGAATATAATTTAAACGCTTTTCCCTGTTTATTTTGCACACCTTTCAGTGTATCAAAGGAAATTCCTCCTTTGATTAATGTTGTGATGGGAGCAGCTTGAATTTCAACACCTTGCAGTCCAGCTTTGATCGCAATACCTGAATGATTCCAAAATACCGTTTGTGGAGTAATAAGGTGGCGATAACGATTCGCGATTTTTATATTAATGTTAACTCCACTTTTAGTCAGTTGGTGATCTGTTACTTCTCCTACGGTCATATTTCGATATAAAATGGGGCTACCCAGTGACACTCCGGGTAATTGTTTTGCGGCTAATTGGTAAGTAGAAAACCCTTTGACATTATGCAATGCCAATTCTGCCAAGGATTCATTTTTGTACAGCATATACTGTGAATTTACCTTCGATTTCCCTGAGGATGAAAACGTTATTGCGCTACTAATCAATTGATCCGCTGCTGGGATTGCGACATTGATACCTTGAGCACTAACGGTCGCTTCGATGCCTCCTGCGATATAAAATCGATTATTGCTTTTGATCAAGTGTGCATAGGTCGGATAGATTAAAGCATCAAAAATAACTTGAGATCCTTTCAATTTAACGTGGGTAATACGTCCGACCTTTAACCCTAGATAAGTAATGTTTGTGCCTGTTTGGATCCCAAAGCTGTTGTTAGCGATTAATTGAAAGCTAAGAGAACCAGGGGTTTCCATTTCTAATTGTGCTTGAGTGACGGCTTTAAATTGACGAGTGGCAGTACCATCACGTGGAATAATACTCAGGAAATTGCCACTGATTAAGTTGCGAATGTTTTTTAATCCCGAAAGTGAAAGATCCGGTTTCTCTAATAAAACTCGTGTACCAGAGGTGAGTAAGTCTGCCATGCTCGGTTCAATTGCAGCGTCAGCGATCAAGGCTTGTTGGCTTTCAGAAAAACTGACTTTCGTGACTTCACCAATTTTTAATCCTTGATACATAATGGGTGCACCGTGTGACTGAATGCCACTATCAATAGGAAGTTGTACTTTGATGGCGATGCCTCTGCCTGCGGTTTTGACATTAGGGTATAAATTAAATGTCTCGGTATCGGTAAGTATTTGACCGTTATCGGGAGAGTCAAAAGCAATACCGCCAGCCACCAACGTTGCCAGATTGCCCATGTGAATGTCGACACCACTAAAACCAACATTGGCTTGAATGCCACTGATATTCCAAAACCGGCTTTTTTTGGTGACTAAATGCGCGTATTCAGGGGAAATAAGCGCTTTTAAAACCACATTATTTTCTTGTGTATCCAAAGCGTAATTGTAAATTTTACCGACTGGTATTTTTTTATAGAAAATGGAAGAGCCGATATTAATCGAACCTAAATCCGGGGACGTTAATTGGACTTTTAGCCCGTCACCCACAGGTAAATTTTTAGGAGGGGCGTTTACTGTGACAAAAACGTCACTGAATTTTCCATCACCTGGTTGTAAAGCGATGTAATTTCCTGAGACAAGCGTGTCTAACCCTGATACGCCAGTGAGTGAGGCTTGCGGTTTTACCATCCAAAATACAGTCTGTTCTCGTAATAGTTTGACGGCATCAGGATAGATATCGGCTGATATTTTGACTTTGTGTTGGCCATCCGCCAGTTGGACTGTGTTGACTTTACCAATTTCAACGCCTTGGTAGCGAATTACGGTACGGCCAGCGACTAATCCTGCTGCATCTTGAAAATAGAGGGTGATGGTTTTCCCCATGTTCTGCATGGATTGAAAAAGTAACCAGCCCACAAAGGTCAACGCGAAAAGAGGAAGTAGCCAAAATAAAGAAAGGCGTCGAGCGGGTTTGATTAACGGTGTTGATGGGGGGGAAGTGTTATTGTCCATAATGATCCCAAATAAGACGAGAGTCCAAACTTTCGGCGGCGAGCATAGTAAAGAAAACGACAGCGCCAAAGGCGGTGGCCCCCATGCCCGGTGTGAAATCCAACAATTGCCCACGATCGATAAGAGTCACCATGATGGCGATGACAAACAAATCCATCATGGACCATTTTCCTATTGATTGAATGAAACGATAGAGACGCATTTTTTGTCGTTGATGGTGATGATGTCCCCATTGAATGCTGAGTAATAAGTAGGCTAATCCGGCAATCTTTGCGATTGGAACAAGAATACTGGCCGTGAAAATCAGTAAGGCAATACCCCACAAACCGGAATTAACCAGCATGGAGACCCCTGAATAAATCGTATCCTCCAACCGTAAGCCGTTACGATAAAAAATGGAGATGGCATAGGCATTGGCGGGAATAACAAAGACACTGGCTGTGATTAAATAAGCCCATGTTCTTTGAACTGAAAATGGACGTCTGACGAACAGTGGCTCATGGCATCGCTGACAATGCGTCTGGTTTGATTGAGTTAACCCACAGGTTGTACAGTATTGACTCTTTTCGCGATCTTTCGATGGTAAGGGTTTTGTTGCCTGCCACGCTTCCCAATATTGTTCTGTGTGTACTGTTCTAAAGATAAGAAAGAGCAGGGCATGTAATAAAAACAGCAAACCTAATGCGGTATTTATTTCGATATCAGCATGATCTTTAATTTTAAAACACGCAATTCCCAAACTGATTAAATAGACTTCAAACATGCACCAATGTTGCAATGTATGTAAGGCGTTTAATGTGGTTTTGAAAATCCGAAATGCTTTTCTTTTTAAACTCCAATTGGCGATAAGAATAAAAGAAAAGACACACATGGGGGCGATGATTAACGCAAAAAAAATCAATCCAGCTACCCAAGGAAACGTGTCTGCTAATAAATAGGCACCAGAGGCTAGAGTCGTCGGGATTTTTACACCAAAAAGATCAATGGTGATTAACGGTAAAAAAAATAACGGAATAAATAAAAGTAATCCGGTGATCGCATAGGCCAAGTGCTTGTTAAACCTATTTTCAGGGTGCTGTACTTGTTCGGTATGACACCGAGGGCAAAATTCACGATGATGAGGGGATGAGGTTACGATTTTTGACAAAATAAGATCGCATCCTGCGCACCGCTGAACCAAAGTCAGCATAAAGTGTATCCTTACATGATTAACATCTTGAAAAAAAAGAGTATAAAGGATGCGTTGACTGTTTTATAGAAGGGATATTTTCTATTCTGTATCACAGTGTTTCAATATCAGTATCGATAAATCGTCTCTAATTGTATGCTTTCGGTGGTTTTTCATCGTTAGGTAATTATAATAGGCGCTAATCCTATTTCATTTGAATCAAGCCAAAGGCGAATTTTTCGCCAGTTGTCAGGAAAATCCATGGAAAACACTGAAAAGTTAACGAACAGTAAAGAAGTTATTGCCTACATTGCGGAGCGTTTCCCTTTATGCTTCACAATTGAAGGGGATGCAAAGCCACTGAAAGTCGGTATCTTTGAAGATCTTGCTGCCCGTTTAAGCGACGATCCTAAAGTGAGCAAAACACAATTACGTACGGCTCTTCGTCAATACACTTCTTCATGGCGTTATCTTCATGGCGTCAAAGCTGGCGTGAATCGTATCGATCTTGATGGCAATGATTGCGGCGTGTTGGAAGATGAGCATGTTGAGCACGCAAAAAAAGCGCTAGAAGAAAGCAAAGCAAAAGCGGCTGAACGTCGTAAAGAAATTGCAATGAAGAAAGCGGCTGAACATAAAGCAAAAGCAGCTCAAGCAAAAAAATCACGTCCAGACGCAGCAAAAGCTAAGAATACCGCAGCAAAAACGTCTAAACTGAATAAAAAAGTAGAACAACCCACTCGCGCATTGACCGCAGACGAAGTTCGTGTTGGTAATAATGTAAAAGTGTCCATGGGGCAAGGCAGTATGCCTGCAACGATCGTTGAAATTAATAAGGACGATGTTCGTGTTCGTTTGACTAATGGTTTAACCATGGTCGTAAAAGCGGAGCACTTACGCTCATAAAGGAGAATACTCGACGTATGACTTGTCGATTCCGTTTCTCACTGATGGCTGCCAGCATAATGCTGGCAGCATCAGCTTTCGCTCAAGAGAGCGATTACTCATTGGATGACTTGCCCACACTGGCGCCGGAAGCGCAACATGCAACGGCCAGCAAACGCGTCACTTCCCGATTTACTCGATCGCATTACAAGCAGTTTTCTTTAAACGATCAATTTTCTGCTAATATATTTGCCCGCTATATTGAGATGTTGGACTACAACAAATATTTTTTAACCCAGTCTGATTTTCAACATTTAAATAAATGGCAATATCAATTAGACGATCAATTGAAGTTAGGGGATACCTCTGCGGCCTTTAATATTTTTAATTATGTTCAACAGCGTCGTTTACTTCAATACCAATACGCATTACAGGTTGTCAAACAGCCCTTAAATTTTTCTCTTGAAGAAGAAATAGTGCTGGATAGAACAGAAGTGCCGTGGGCGAAAAACAGTGATGAATTGAACGAACTTTGGCGAAAGCGTGTTAAATACGACGCGTTGAATTTAAAGTTAGCGGGTAAAGATGAGCCTGAAATTCGAACAACGTTAACAAAGCGCTACAGTAATGCCCTCAAACGATTGACTCAATCGAACAGCGAAGATGTTTTTCAGTTATATATGAATGCCTTTGCTCGCGAGGTAGATCCTCATACCAGCTATTTATCCCCTCGTAATGCAGAGCAGTTCCAATCTGAAATGAATCTATCTTTAGAAGGCATTGGTGCCGTTTTACAGGTAGAAGATGATTATACGGTCATCCGCTCTTTGGTTGCCGGTGGCCCAGCTCAGGATTCCAAACAATTAGCGACGGGTGATCGCATTATTGGTGTAGCTCAAGAAAAAGGGGATATGGTTGATATTATTGGCTGGCGTCTTGATGATGTCGTGCAATTAATTAAAGGACCAAAAGGCAGTAAGGTTAAACTGGATGTTTTGCCTGAAGGGAAAAATGCTAAAAGTTATATTGTGACGATTGTGAGAGATAAAATTCGCTTAGAGGATCGTGCAGCAAAATCTGAAGTGAAAGTCATTGACGGTAAAAAGATTGGTATTTTAGAGGTTCCAAGCTTTTATGTTGGACTTAGCGAAGATACGAAAAAAGAATTAGCCAAATTAAATAAAGAAAAAGTCAATGGCATTGTTATTGACCTACGTAATAATGGTGGCGGTGCGTTAACAGAAGCAACGGCATTAACGGGACTCTTTATTAATAGCGGCCCAGTCGTACAAGTACGTGATAGTTATGGCCGTATTAAAATTAATGGTGATTCGGATAATGAAGTCTTCTTTAATGGACCATTAACGGTTTTGATCAATCGATACAGTGCTTCTGCCTCTGAAATTTTCGCGGCTGCAATGCAAGATTACGGTCGGGCGATTGTATTAGGTGAACAATCTTTTGGTAAAGGTACGGTACAACAACATCGATCTTTAAATCATATCTACGATTTGTTTGATAAGCCATTAGGTCATGTTCAGTATACCATTCAAAAGTTTTATCGTATTAATGGTGGCAGTACTCAAAATTTGGGTGTGGTTCCGGATATTGTTTTTCCTTCACCGATTAATCCAACAGAAACTGGCGAAAGCATTGAAGATAATGCCTTACCCTGGGATAGCATAAACCCAGCAAAATATAAAAAGTTGGTCAATATTGTTGAATATGTTCCGATGCTGGAATCGAAACATCAAGCTCGTATTCAAAAAGACATGGAATTTGGTTTTATTTTTCAAGATATAGCCAAATATCAGAAAGAAAAAGACATCAACAGCGTGTCTTTAAGCGAGAAAAAGCGCATTGATGAACAGAATCAAGACGATTCATTGCGTTTAGAAAGATTGAATCTTCGCCAGAAAACGAAAGGGAACAAAGTGTTTGAATCGCTGGATAGCGTTCCTAAAGACTATGAAGCTCCTGATGCGTATTTGGATGAAGCCATTAGCATTACTTCTGATTTAGTGACTTCGAAAACGAAACAAAGTTAAATCTGATTTCATTTTATGAAAACAAAAAAGAGCATCTTCGGATGCTTTTTTTTATGGTCCACTATGTGATTTTTATCATATTTTTGTGCGTAATAAGAGTTTAAGAACTAGGGTTTAAAGTGACCTTACTTTTATTTTTATGGAGCACCATTATGGTAAAAAAAACATTAATAACCTGGTGGTCTATTCCATTATTTTGCTTTTCTTGTTTCCTGTCATCGTTCTGTTACGCCGAAGATTTAACTGAATTTGATTATCCTTTATTGATTGGTGATTGGTATTGGATTAATCCGGATGTTGATGCTCTTCAAACCGATTCTGACAATGCTGCAAGCAGTTATCGTGCGATGAATTTGAAATTTTCATCTAATTATGAATTTTCAATTCGTTTATTGCATAAAAATGGCAGTATCGATAAATGGGAAGGCGAATATGACATTGATGAAAGCTCACTTACTTTTATTGCGCAAGGTCAGCCTATTCAACAGCATCAATATATGTTGAGTTATAATCAGTTTTTATTGGACGGTGCACGCTTTACGAAATTAGCACCGGATCATTTGGCGGGATCGTGGCGTTCCGCGAGTATTTCAGGAAAGGATGTGGATCCACAGTTATCGGGAATGTCGATTTTATTACGCCCTGATTTTTTATTTTCCGCTGAAATTTCAGGTCATAATGGACGAAAAAAAGAGCATCGTGGCATTTATTATTTGGAAGATGATAAGTTGGTGTTAATTTATGATGGTGGTCAACATCAAAGTCAGTTTGAGGTTGATGTCAGTACCTTAACTTTAACGAATAACATGTTTGGCATGAAAGCGATAATGACTCGTAATTAAAAAAAGCCGCCTTAAGCGGCTTTTTTAATAATGGCATTCTTGATTTAATTAATCTGAAACGCTTCTCGTAACTGATTTAAGTATTGCTCATCTCGGCACATGATTTTTCCTGGCTCATCAGATATTTTTGCTACCGGACGCCCTTCACAAGCCGTTAATTTTAAAACGACATTCAGTGAAGTAGTGTTAGGGACATCACAAGTTAATTGTGTGCCGATACCAAAACTCGTCTTGATGCGACCTTGAAAGTGCTTGTAAATATTTAGCGCTTTATCCAGTGTTAAGCTGTCTGAAAACACCAAGCATTTACTGCGAGGATCAATGCCAAAATCCAAGTAATGTTGAATGGTTTTTTCACCCCAAGCAATAGGGTCACCACTGTCATGGCGTAAACCTTCAAACTCTTGGCTGAGTCGTAAATCAAAATCCCGTAAGAAGGCATCGGTATTGATGCAATCGGTTAATGCAATGCCCAAGGTGTTTGGGTATTCTTTTAACCATTGATTCAGCGCTAATTGTTGCGATCCTGCGAGATCACCACTGAGTTGTTGGTGAGCTTGGAACCATTCGTGCGCTTGAGTCCCCACTGGACGTAGGTTTTTTGTGCGCGCAAGGTGGTAATTGGATGTACCTGAAAATTCAGGTGCGCTGCTTTTTAATCTATCAACGATTTTATGATGCACTTCTTTGGAAAAGCGACGACGCGTGCCGAAGTCAATCAAGACAAAATCATCCAATGAGATGTTTTCATCCTTTGCTCGCTGATGAAATTGCAATAATTTCTCATCTAAGCGTTGAACTGCCTCTTCTGCATTCGCCATTGGGAAACGGTGTTGAGCACGAATTTCACAAATGATCGCTAATAGTGGTACTTCCCACAAAATGATGTCGAGCCATTTTCCTTTTATGGTTATGCTCAGTTGATCGCCGCTATCATCGACCACAACATGGTCGTGATTTAATTTGAACGTTTTTAAAAACGTCAAATAATCGGCTTGGAAAAAAGGCAGTGTAGAAAGATACGTAATCTCTTGATCTGTAAATGACAGTTGAGCCAAACGTGTGATTTCACGTTCAATGTCACGACGATAAGGACGAAGGTCTTCTTGGCTTCGGCAATGAAACTCCGCAACCGCCTCTGTATTCGGGTATTGATGGAATATTGCTTGTTGCATGTGCAATTTATATGCATCTGTATCAAGCAGGGAGTCGATAACCCCAAAATGTCCTGTCTGATTCATCTTCTTATTATGGCTGTTTGTCCGTTTCGGATCGTAGACCGAATTTTATGCTATTTTCTTGGGTTTTCCCGTGAAAATAACGACGAAAAGAGCCACGTAAGATACGCGGAAAGTCTGAAAACAACAAGACCGCGAATAATCTTTTTCGTGACAGAAACAATCTTTTGCACTGATAACTGTCTCTTATAAAGAAAGTTTATTTGAATTATTTATGTTTGTGACAAATATCAATAAAGCTTGGCAATGTGAATCAACGATGATATTAATTCTTATTACATTGACATGAGATCAATGGTTAATTTTTATTAAGGATTTTGTATGACTGAACAAGTGAATACACAGCCTGCAGCAAAATACCGTGCAGATTATAAAACACCCGATTTCACCATTACCGATATTGATATGGTGTTTGAATTAGATAATACCGCGACAAAAGTGTTGGCAACCAGTCAAGTGGTTCAGCAAACTGCTGGTGCAACCACTTTGGTATTAGATGGCGAAGCCATGGAGTTGATTGCGGTTAGCATCAACGGTACTGCTTGGTCTGATTATCAAGTGACCGATTCGCAATTGATTTTAAATAATGTGCCAGAAAAATTTGAGCTTGTTATTGAAACTTTAGTGAACCCAGAGGCAAATACCAGCTTATCTGGCTTATACAAGTCAGGTGACGGTTTTTGTACTCAGTGTGAGGCCGAGGGCTTCCGTCGTATTACGTATTACTTGGATCGTCCAGACGTTCTGGCGCGTTATACGACAAAAGTCATTGCTAACCAAGCACAATTTCCTTACTTATTAAGTAATGGTAACCGTATCGCGGAAGGGCAATTGGAAAATGGCCGTCATTGGGTACAGTGGCAAGACCCATTCCCAAAACCAAGCTATTTGTTTGCATTAGTTGCCGGTGAATTTGATGTATTGAAAGACAATTTCATTACGCAAAGTGGTCGTGATGTGGCTTTGGAGATCTTTGTTGATAAAGGTAATTTAGATCGCGCCGATTACGCCATGACGTCATTGAAGAACGCAATGAAGTGGGATGAGGATCGTTTCGGCTTAGAATACGACTTAGATATTTTTATGATTGTTGCTGTTGATTTCTTCAACATGGGCGCAATGGAAAACAAAGGTCTTAATGTCTTTAACTCTAAGTTTGTTTTGGCAAACCCAAAAACGGCTACCGATATTGATTACCAAGGCATTGAATCTGTGATTGGTCACGAGTACTTCCATAACTGGACAGGTAACCGTGTTACTTGCCGTGATTGGTTCCAATTAAGCTTAAAAGAAGGCTTAACCGTATTCCGTGATCAAGAGTTTTCTTCTGATTTGGGTTCGCGTGCGGTAAATCGCATTAATAATGTGCGTATTGTTCGTGGTCCTCAATTCTCTGAAGATAAAGGTCCAATGTCTCATCCTATTCGTCCAGAAAAAGTGATTGAGATGAACAACTTCTATACATTAACTGTGTATGAGAAGGGCAGTGAAGTCATTCGTATGATGCATACCCTATTAGGCGAGGAAGGTTTCCAAGCGGGCATGAAGTTGTATTTTGAGCGTCACGATGGCACAGCTGCAACCTGTGATGATTTTGCTCAGGCAATGGAAGACGCTTCTGGCGTTGATTTGAGCTTATTCCGTTTATGGTACAGTCAATCAGGTACGCCTAAAGTTACCATTCGTACGGAATACAATGCTGAAGCAAAAACCTTTACCCTAACGGCAACTCAGAAAACTGAGCCAACATTGGGACAAAGTGATAAGCATGCGTTACACATTCCATTAGACATTGAACTGTACGATCATCTCGGCCAAGTGATTCCATTGAAATCAGAAGGTCAAGCAGTTCACCATGTGTTGAATTTCACACAAGAAAAACAAGTATTTGTGTTTGAAAATGTGGATGAGAAGCCTGTGGTTTCTGTACTGCGTGAATTCTCTGCGCCAGTGATTCTTGATATGAACTACACCGATGAAGAGTTGGTGTTCTTGATGGTACACGCTCGTAATGAGTTTGCTCGTTGGGATGCGGGTCAAATGTTATTGGCGAAATACATTCGTGATAACGTGACTCACGTTCAACAAGGTACAGACAT
>CAMQZF010000054.1 GCA_947039525.1 uncultured Photobacterium sp.
TACACTATAGCCTACACTCTTTCCCTACACGACGCTCTTCCGATCTTGCTGCTGCATGTCGGTACCAATTTAACGATTTTTCATGATCTTTGGGAAGGTTCCAACCTTTGCTGTGCCTTAACTCCAATTGATATTGTGATTCAGAGTGACCGAGCGTTGCGGCTTTTAATAACCATTCCACCGCTTTTTTATCATTTTTTGCAATTCCAACGCCTTT
Organism: uncultured Photobacterium sp.; assembly: GCA_947039525.1. Lineage (GTDB taxonomy): Bacteria > Pseudomonadota > Gammaproteobacteria > Enterobacterales > Vibrionaceae > Photobacterium. The sequence goes on from CAMQZF010000054.1 coordinate 218, forward strand.
TTGGTGAGCAACACTCAGTCGGTAACTCGCATCTCGATGCCCTTGCTCTGCTGACTTTTGATACCAAATCACGGAATCTTCATGACTTTTAGCAATGCCCATGCCCATTTCATACATGAATCCCAAACTGTATTGAGCATTGGCATAGCCTTGGTCGGCGGCTTTTTGATACCAATTTACGGCTTCTTTATAATTTCGCTTTACACCTTGCCCATTTGAGTAATGCCAACCCAAATTAAATTGAGCGCTGGGGTTGCCCAATTTCGCTGATTGATGAAAGCCTTGATAGGCTTTGGTGTATTCCTTATTTTCTATTGCTTGCCAGCCCTGTTGCAGCCCATCCGCAAAACACAGAGGCGATAACAGAACAAGTGCCGCGACAATTCCTTTTTTCATGATCTTCCTTATCACAACGGACTAAAGATAAAGATAAGAATAGAACCAATCTGAGAACAAATTCAGAGGCAGATGAAATCAAAAAGTTATTCTAGAAAATGGCACAAACGAAGAATCAAACCATGGTATTGAAGGTCACCATCAGTATTCTTGCTCAGTATTTAGGGAAGAAGGCAATCAACAAGGATCAATTATTGATTGATTTGGTTTACAGCAGTATTTTAATTCTCCGTTACTTGTTCTTAAAACCTAAGTATTCGGATATTAACGTCATTTTTTCCATTCATGGGTGTATTATGATTTACCGCATAGGGATTTAAATCCCAACGCATCATTCTAATCTGTATGACGTTAAGGTTGATAAATATGAGCACAAATTTGATTGTTTTTGCCAAAGTAGAAGCGAAACCTGACTGTATTGAACTGGTAAAATCTCAACTATTGGGGTTAATTCCTTCTACGGTACAAGAATCAGGATGCATTCAATACCATTTACATCAAGATAATGACAATTTGGCTGTTTTTATGTTTAATGAGGTTTGGAAAAGCAAGGGTGATCTTCAACAACATTTGAACAGCGAACATTTTAAGGCATGTATGATTGCAATTGAAAATGCAACCTTGTCAGTTGCTATTAATGAAATGACGCAATTATAAACGTATTTCAAAATAAGAGATGCTGCTCATTCATAAGCTGTCTTGTTATTTCTCTGATAAAAAGCCCCTATTGACTTTCAACTAGAAAGAAAACATTAAACGGGGCTATTTTTTCTTTTTCATGGATTCGCTTTATTTTTAATATCACTCATTTTCAAAATCAGCGATGAAATCGTGTTCATCTTTAAAATGGTGACATTCTTCTTGTATATCGGGTGTATGAGTGACGGCTTGCTCATCAATAAATTGCGACATCGCCTCTGTATTCACCAAATCTTCAAACTTAAGTGATTCGAACCCAAAGTTACTTTCAGGGCAGATCTTTTCACAAGGATCAAATTCACTTTCAGCTACGATACAAAAATCACTCATGGATATACTCTGGCTTAGGTCAAATAATACGTTGGAGTGTATCAATCTTCTGAGTTTGATAAAGAGGGATAACGGTATGATTAGTTTTCAATTTTTTGAATTCATAGCATTATGAATAAAAATTGATGGAGGGATGATTAACCAATCACCCCTCCTACTCCGCTTTTATTTATGAATAAAAAGAAGGCTTATTCTTATTTTTTTTCTTGCCGGTACCTTGAGGTTTTGCCATTGGTTTTTCCACCGCTAACAATGCCTCAATCGCCGCCGCATCTACTTCAAAGCCAGCAACTTGTTCACGCTCAAGTCGAATTTTGTTTTTCTTCTCAATGATTGTAAAGTGATGATAATCTTCGTGATCAATCAATGATAATGCCAAACCAACTTCTCCCGCTCGACCACTACGACCAATGCGGTGCATGTAATCTAATGGGCTACGTGGTAAGTCAAAGTTAATCACAACCGGTAACTTCTCAATATCCAGACCACGAGCAGCAATGTCTGTTGCAATCAATACATCAATCTCACCCGATTTAAACGCGTCTAATGTACGAGTTCGCGTACCTTGACCTTTATCACCATGAAAAACTTCAGCAACAATACCGCGCTTATGCAACTTATCAGCAAGATGCTCACAACCGTTTTTGGCATTGACGAAAATCAGCGCTTGTCGCCATGCATTTTGTTTTATCAAATGCGCGAGCACGGTGGTTTTTTCCCCTTTATTCACCGTGAAAACACGTTGAACTAAGGTGCTGGCATCTGCACTTTGCAATTGAAGCTCAACCGGATTGTGTAATAGGTTTTCGGTTAATGCCTGTACTTCTTCAGGAAAAGTCGCAGAAAAAAGCAGGGTTTGCTTTTTAGAGGGTAATAAAGCCAATAAAGCGGAAAGCTCTTCGGTAAAACCAAGGCTTAACATGCGATCGGCTTCATCAAGTACTAAGGTTTTCAATTTATCAAGCTTTACCGCATTGCTTGAAATTAAATCCAATAAACGGCCCGGTGTGGCAACGAGAATGTCCACGCCACCACGTAATGCCAGCATTTGGGTGTTTGCTGAAACACCACCAAATACCGATACCGTTTTAATGGCACCGTTAAAATGTACCGCATATGACTTAATGCTGTCTGCCACTTGTTTAGCGAGTTCACGAGTGGGCACCAAAATTAACCCAGTAACGTAGTTACCTTTGGTGTTTTTGCTGTTGTTCTTAGGCTCAAGAAAAAGCTGCTGTAACATTGGCAAAGCAAACGTCGCTGTTTTACCGGATCCTGTATTTGCTCCGGCAATTAAATCGCCACCAGCCAATATGGTCGGGATGGCTTGGGCTTGAATCGGCGTTGGTTGATGGTATTCCAATTCCGTCAAACGCGCCAATAAAGGAGAAATTAGGTTCAGTTCGGTAAACGTTGTGGGAGTCGTGACAGTGGTCATTAAAATAAATAGCTCAAATCAAAAAATAATAAGTGCTTATTTTAGCGTATTTACCTAAATAAAAGTGAGTAATATTAATAAAAGCCCCCCATTCCTTTTTTTATTAAAAAATAAAAGACAAAATAACGGCTGAGGTAGCGCAATTTTAAAGGATGAAAGTTACAAATGTCTTTGTATTGGCTGTTCATTCTCTGTTTTCAAACCGTAATGCGCTCTTCGATCTAAGACTTTTTTTGCCCAGCGCCGATGGGTTGCTGGCTCACACATTGCACCATTGGATTGATAAACGGATTGTTGGGTGTTCAAAATTTGAATAGCATCAGCAAATTCAATTGAGGTCGTCTGCCAAGCTTGATGAATGTGTTTTATTTGTTCTGGATGGATCGCCGTTTTCCCCACCAGCCCATGATCAACATCTTGCTGTAATTCCTGCTGCAATAAGTCCGGATTGTTAATCAATTCGCATACTGGTGAGGTTAATGAAAACCCATTAACACCAAAAACAGACACTAACATTTTTATTGTGTAGCCAAGTGGTCCTTCATAAAGCGTAGAGCATCGAGATCGACGCATCCCTAATACACTCATTAAATCATTTCCGCCAATCCGTAATGCAATGATTTTTTCTTTGAATGAGGATTGAGCCAAAGTGTTTGATAGCTGTTGCATTTTAAAAACATCAAAGACATCACGAGTTTCTAATGTTGGCATACACATAAAAGGTTGCTCGTGTAATAACCGCTCCCAATGAGGTAAGTTATCAAGCGTAAACTTAGGCAGTACAAAACCGGTCATTGTTTGTAACTTATATTGATTGTCATGAAGTAAGGTCGTTGCCATTGCAATATTGCGAGGGCGAATAAAAATTAAAGGCCGATTGGCGTAAGAATGTTGAGTAGTTGCCTGTTGATGGTAATCAGCTAAAGAATGAGTGAGGGTTGTTAGGTTCTCTAACGCAGTATGGACATCAATATCGCTGACAGCATCCTCTAAACAAATCACTAAAGAACGTAACTCTGGGATTTTATTATGGAGGATAACATCCAAAATATCGGACCGAGTAGCAGGCATATAAAGTGTCGCGCCGAGGCTATAAGGAGAAATGTCCATTTACCGCACCTTTTTGATGATCGTCACGGCTCTATATTGCCCTAACTGTTCTCCCATCAGAGTGATGGGCAGCTTTTTCTTTTTTGCCAGATGCAATAAAAGAGCAATGTCTGGATCCGTTTTATCTCGAATTAAAATATGATCCGGCACTCGCCGTAATACGGATCGAGTGGCCTCTGCGATCCCTGGTTTAATTCGGTTAATGCTATCAACGTTGAATTCTTGTTGTAGAAACGCAATAACATTGCGACTTTGTTGATGCAAATTCAGTGAAGAATTTATCCTTAGCGGAGTGTTTATCTCATTGTCTTTTATCGTTGATATTTGAAGATCCAAAATCCGTTCGACTAATTGAGTACCGCATTCAAATTCAGACAAATGTTCACACAAAACACAACCGTGATAACTTTTTTCTGACCAAAGAGAGCGGGAAATCAATCTAGATATGGCAGCACCCAGTATCCCAAAGGGGATAAGCCAATCGTCTTGTGAAGCACTCATCCAAGCAATGCCGCATGGGTCGGCAAGCACCAGAAGTTTAGGGGATGGCATATACCCGACTCGTTGTGAGAGTGAAGCATTCAATTGATTAAGAATGGCCCCTTTTCCTGTCCAGCCATCAACAAAGATAATGTCTTGTGTGTTATGTCGCTTTTCGATCTCTTCTAAAGCTTTTAAGTCAATACCACGATCACGAATAATACTGATGCCATAGTGATAAGACTCGTGACCTAAGTGTCGCAAAGTACGTTGTAACATGACCCCTAATGGCACACCTGCACGGACTAAGCTGGCTAGAACTATCGGCCTATTTTGGTATTTTTTGATTAACTGTTGAGCCAAAAACCAGACTTCATTCGCTAAACGTTGCTCTCCTTGTTGCAGTGCTTGCTGGTAAATCATTAAGTGCTCACGACTGGGAGCAGGCTCTTGGCTTAACATATCCGAATAATGTTTTTCTCCCGATTGAATCAAAGCTTCTTTTTCTTCAATCGGGGTCATTTCAATCGTAACAGGGGTTAATAAGAACTCAACATCGGCCGAGGCATAACTGCCTGAAAAAATAGAGGTCATCACACATCTCCCAAGCTCTGAGATAACACCTCTGAAAGCTGGCTTTTCTGAGGCATACCAAACCAAGAACAATGCTGTAAAAAACGATGATCACTGAGGCTATCACCCAATCCGAAAATGGGCACATGAGGTAACGATTGGCGTAATTTCGAAATTAAAAACGAAGTGGCCAATCCTTTTTCAATGCATTTTGGCAACCAAGCAATATTGTTATCATTACGATGAACATACATACCATCAAGCCCTAACCTTTCATCCACTTGACTTGCGATTCGATATAATTCGGAAATTTTTGTACTGTTGGTATGCTTTGCCACTAAATAGACCGCTGTCTCGCCATATTCGTAATTCATACGTGCCCAAGCTTTCGCACCAGCTTGCTTAAAAGCCTCAGTTAGTGCTTGTTGACGCTGAGCCAATTCAAATTGGTAAGGCATTAATTGGGTTGTGATGTCCTGCTTCCATTCTTCATCTGGATCCCCTTTAGGAGTTAAAATAACGGCTCCATGAGTGGTGATCTTCCATGATTGAAATGGAATGTTAACGCGTGATATTTCTTCCGTGCCACGGGCAGTAACCGGAATACAATGGGTTGATTTCAATAACCAATCAACAAAATGAGCTTGTTCTTGATTCATAAAGCTGCGAGATTGATGGTCACGATCAAATGCTCCGGTACGAATAGGATGATTTAATTCCTGTTGTGCCATTTTGCGCTTGGTTTGAAACAGTGTGTCGTCTAAATCGACAAACGATAACGGTTTACACATACTCAATCACCTCCAATCGGTTAGTGATGCGCTGTAAATCGTTGAAAAATTGCGGGTCTAACGAAAATATTGGCGTTTCCAAGCATAAAATAATGCGATCATAGTGTTGATGAGCAATGTTGTAACAATAATTGGGGATGCCCAAACCATAATTATCTTGAAAAGAGAACGCCGATTGAATACCCAGACCAACAGCAATCGGTGATCGAGACGTTGAACTGTATACCACTTCTGCGCCTTGTTTCTCTAAATGTTCAGATAAAAGAAAAGGCACATAAACAAATTCCCCTGTCCCTAAAACTAAAATACGTTCTTGAGGTTTCACACTGAAGGATTCAAACCAATCTTTATTTGGTACCTGGTTCATCCCCATTCTGCCCCAATCTTGTCTCTGACTTAAAGAAACGGAGCCGCTGGTGGATACATTGACATCCGGCATGATCGGCAGCGAAGCCTCTGGGTTCGCTGACCAATGCCACTTCCCTTTAGCTAACGCTAATGGCGTTACGGGCAGTGAAGATAAGTGGACCAATGCATCTTGTGACCAGTCCGTTAAGGTTATGGTAACAATCTGTTCGATGTGGTTTAGATTGGGATTCTGTTGCAGTGCTTGAATGAGGTTTTTAAACGTGTTGCCTGTCGTCGCTTCATCATCAATAAGCACCAAGGTTTTACTTCTACAAACCATCTGTTGTTGAAATTTCTGAGTTGGCCAATGCACATAATGATCTGTGGCGTGGGAGTGTTCTTCTTTAAATTCACAGAGTATGTCCGAAGAAATTGGATGTCGACTGGTTGTTAATAACACGCTTTCTTGATACGTTTTTATGGCTTCTTCAAAAACCCCTGCTGCCAATCCAACCGCGGTTTCAGCCATCCCGACAAATAATAATGGTGACGGTAAATCCTGAGGAATACGCTGGGCTAAATCTTGATAGACCTGCCGCATAAGTGACGGTGTCACTGGAATGTGGCGACCTAATACTTTGCTTACGAATAAGAAGGAACGTTTTGGGTTTTGTCGCTCTGCAAAAACAAACAACTCATTGAGATCCCAATCCATGACTGTGGATTGAACGGAAATGCACCCGGTTGATAGCTGCTGTTTCAGCATATGAAAGTCCCTTTATGCAAACAGAAAGAAAATGGAAAACGTCGAATGATTCACTTTACTCAGTCTTTCTGTGTAATGAATAATTTTGTGTTTGTGGCTTTTTTTTGAGATGACATCAGTGATTGATTCGGTATTCTCGCCAACCATTACGCTGAATTGTGACGAAACACCCATCTTTTTATGGTTTTATTTATAACAAAATCAATATTACTGTTGAGATGAGTTGAGCTTAATCATCATTATTGAATGTCGTAATACTAAAAACAGTAAACATCAATTCTATTTATAAAAATAAAGCCAATATCACGACCAGATATGTATCCCCCCTTACTAAGTGATCCTTAAGTGTGATTTTCATTGGTTAACATCACGAAATGCGTTGCTGATGAGATTAGGCTGTGTGTTATATACGCAAACAACATAAGTAGCCCCTATTATCAATAACATACTAATTATGTAAGGTGAGGTGTACTTTGGTTTCTTTAACGAAAAATCAAACCGTATCATTGACAAAAACAGCGGGCACAGCCCTATCTAACATTGCTATTGGATTAGGTTGGGATCCTGTTACTAAAAAGAAAGGATTTTTTGGCTCGCTCTTAGGAGGCAATAATGATGCGATTGATTTAGATGCTTCTTGTGTTTTGTTTGATAGCAGTGGTAAAGAGATTGATATTGTGTGGTTTCGAAAGTTGAAATCATCTTGTGGAAGCGTGACTCATCGTGGTGACAATTTAACGGGTGAAGGCGATGGTGATGATGAAGTGATTGATTTGAAGTTAAATACGTTACCCTCTCAAATTCAACATATTGCAATTACGGTGAACAGCTTTCAGGGGCAAAGCTTTAATGATGTTGATAATGCCTTTTGTCGTGTAATTAACACTCAGCAAAATGAAAAAGAAATTTGTCATTATCGATTAACTGAACAAGGATCGCATACTGGGATCTTAATTGCGTCTTTATCTCGTGAAGGCAATGATTGGTCGTTTAAAGCCCATGGTTTACCTTGTAATGGTAAAACCGTTAACGACATGATTCCAAATATTCGTCAAGCTGTGGTGTAAGCATGATGATGGCTGGGGGCAATGCCCCCATTCCAAGTGATAAAATCACAGTGCGTATTTTAACACAATCACCTGCTGATATTTCTGCGTTTTGTTTGCATGAGACCGGAAAAGTTAATGATGATTTAGATATGGTTTTTTATGGACAAAAATCATCGGCTGATCAAACCGTATGCTTGCTTGAAGAAGGCATTAATACCGAATTTCAAATTGATCTCCTCCATTTAAAGAGCAGTATTCAGAAAATTGCTTTTTCAACGACCTGTGACCAAGGCAAGATCATTCCCTCGTTAGGATCGCTATCGATTCAAATTGAACATCAAAATAAAGTGTTATTAACCGGACAAGTTGATTTGTCTGAGCGAACAGAAGCTGCGTTGATTTTAGGTGAAGTGTATCGACGCAATCAAGAGTGGAAGTTTCGCTTTATTGCTCAAGGTTTTAATGGTGGTTTGCAACCTCTTGCTGAACATTTTGGTGTCGATATTGATGACAGCAGTAAGACCTCATTACCAATTAATGCACCTTCAGATTCAGAATCTCAGTCTCATCGACCTTCAAGCATTCGTTTAAGCAAAATTTCATTAACAAAAGCGATGCCTAAAGTCAGTTTAGATAAACGATCAAATTACGGTCAAATTAAGATTAATTTAAATTGGAATCATCAATCGGCCTTATCGCAATCGCAAGAGCCACCAAAAAAAGGCCTGTTCAATCGTATGTTGGGTGGATCATCAAATAATGGCATTGATTTGGATTTGGGCGCCTTTATTCGTTTGAAAAATGGAGAGGCCGGGATTGTTCAAGCATTAGGGGGCCAATTTGGTCATTATCATAAGGCTCCTTTTGTTCAGTTATTAGAAGATGATCGAACTGGTCAATCTCATGATGGTGAGTGGCTACATATTAACGGGGAATATTGGGCACAGATTGACGAGATACTGGTTTATGCCTTTATTTATAAAGGCGTGCCAGATTGGGAGAAAACGGATGGGATTGTTACCATCAATGTCCAAAATGAGCGCCCTATTGAAACACGATTAACGGAAGGAAAATCGGGTAAGGGCATGTGTGCTATTGCTCGGTTTGTGAATAAAAGTGACCAACTTCAAGTTGAACGATTAGATCAATATTTCAGTGGACACCAAGCCTTAGATAAAGCGTTTGGTTGGGGATTTCGCTGGAAATCTGGCAATAAATAAAGGAGAAAAGCCATGTCATTTTTTGACAAAGTAAAAAACGCCGTAAATGCGGGGCGTGATGAACTTCAATCTCAAGTTGGACGCTTTAAAAATCGTAAATTCATGGAGGGTACAGTGGCGGTATGTGCTTGTATAAGCATGGCATCAAACGGTGCAGGCTCTGAAGAAAAACAGAAAATGCTGCAATTTATTCAACAATCTCCTGAGTTGAATGTTTTCGATACTAACGAAGTTATTACCTTCTTTAATAAACTCGCCGACGGCTTTGCTTTCGATAGTGATATTGGTAAAGGTGAAGCCATGAAGTTCATTGTGCGCTTAAAAGATCAACCCTATGCCGCACAGCTAGCGGTGAGAGTTGGCATCGCCGTTGCGAAAAGTGATGGTGATTTTGATGATATGGAGAAAACGGTGGCTCGTGAAATCTGTTTAGCATTAGGATTTTCACCTACTGACTATCAGTTATAAACCGAGGATGCTATGGATTCAACATACATAGGTTTTCCAGCTGAAACGGTGCTGGTATTTGTACTGTTATCCGTTGGTGCAATCGTGCTTGATTTATACATGCACCGGGATGAAAAACCCATTTCATTAAAGAACGCTATCATGTGGTCTATTTTCTGGGTGGGGATTGCATTTCTTTTTGCTGGATTCCTTTATTTTAATCATGGATTAGAGGTGGCCAGTTTATTTGTTACTGGATACGCTTTAGAAAAAGTACTGTCTATTGATAATCTTTTTGTCATTATGGCGATTTTTTCTTGGTTTTCAGTACCCGATAAATATCGGCACAGAGTCTTGTATTGGGGAATTATTGGCGCGATTGTATTTAGAGGTATCTTTGTCGTTATCGGCACTAGCCTGTTATCACTTGGACCTTGGGTTGAGATGGTCTTTGCTGGAATTGTCGCCTGGACAGCAGTAATGATGCTAAAAAGTAATGATGATAGTGATGAAATTGAAGATTACTCTCAACATATCGCTTATCGTTCCGTAAAGCGTCTCTTTCCTGTTTGGCCTAAAATCAAAGGACACGCGTTTTTAATTCGTCAATCCGATGTGGATGATGAGTTAAGGAAATCTGAAAATAAAGACATCACGATTGGAAGAACAACGACAGCCACCTTTTATGCCACACCACTGTTACTGTGTTTAGCGGTTGTTGAATTATCCGATGTCATGTTTGCGTTCGATTCGGTGCCTGCGGTTATCGCCGTGAGTCGTGAGCCTTTAATTGTCTATAGTGCCATGATGTTTGCTATTTTAGGATTAAGAACCCTCTATTTTGTTCTCGAAGCGATGAAGCAATATTTAATTCATTTAGAAAAAGCAGTGATCTTTTTATTGTTCTTTATTGCTGGGAAGTTGGCATTAAATTCATCATCACATTTGTTCCATCACGACATAACAATTTCAGCAACCACCAGTTTATTCGTTGTTGTTGTGGCACTCGTGATAGGTGTTCTCGCCAGTTTATTTTTTCCTGAGTCCGTAACAGAGAAAGAAAATAAATCGGCTTAACTTTTTATCTCATTCACAAATCTTAATAGTTCAGCATTTGGAAAATAAATAAACTTGATTTTTTCATGAAAAGGAATTCTTTATATGAGTGTATCGCTTTCTAAAGGTGGGAATGTTTCGTTAAGTAAAACGGATCCTTCATTGTCTCGTGTGCGTGTTGGTTTAGGTTGGGATGCTCGAGCAACGGATGGGCAAGATTTTGACCTTGATGGTTCTGCTTTTCTCTTAACCGTAAATGGAAAAGTACGCAGTGATAGTGATTTTATTTTTTATAATAATTTAGTCTCCATTGATGGTTCGATTACACATACGGGTGATAACCGAACGGGTGAAGGTGATGGGGATGACGAAGCATTAATCATTGAATTACTCAACGTGCCTCAAGAAGTCGCTACATTAGCCTTTATTGTGACCATTCATGATGCTGAGTTACGACGTCAAAACTTTGGGCAAGTCAGCAATGCATTTATGCGTATTGTTAATGAAGATACCAATGTAGAAGTTGCAAGGTACGATTTAACGGAAGACGCATCGACTGAAACGGCAATGGTTTTTGGTGAGTTGTATCGACACAACCAAGAATGGAAATTCAGAGCCGTCGGTCAAGGCTATGCTGGTGGTCTTGGTGCAATGTGTTCTCAATACGGTATCAATGCATCTTAACACTTTAGTGTCATAAAACAGTTATGCTTTTAATCAACAAGGAGAGATTACATGGCAGTTTCATTAACGAAAGGCGGTAATGTATCGCTAACAAAAGAAGCGCCTAGCATGAAAATTGCGATGGCTGGTTTGGGATGGGATGCGCGTGCGACAGACGGTGTTGACTTTGATTTAGATGCTTCAGTTTTCATGGTTGGTGAAAATGGAAAAGTTCTTTCTGATCAAAACTTCATTTTTTTTAATCAAAAGCAAAGCCCCTGCCTAAGTGTTGAGCATCAAGGTGATAATTTAACAGGTGCTGGTGATGGTGATGATGAATCAATTAAAATTGATTTAGCCAAAGTTCCAACGGACATTAATAAATTAATTTTTGCCGTGACCATTCATGAAGCAGAGGCTCGAAAACAAAATTTTGGACAAGTGAGTAATGCTTATATGAGAATCGAAAATGAAGACAATCAACAAGAGATTGCTCGTTTTGATTTATCAGAAGATGCCTCAATTGAAACGGCCATGATTTTTGGTGAACTATATCGCCACAATCAAGAGTGGAAGTTTAAAGCCGTTGCACAAGGGTATGAAGGTGGATTAGCCGCCTTAGCTTCTCAGCACGGTGTAAATATTTAGATTTAAAGATCTAGAATAAAAGATTGGTGCCTTTATATTGAAATTCATTTCACTAAAGGCATTATTTTTAGTATTTTCGTCAAAATTAAAGATCGCTACAACTGCATGTGACCGAAGGTAAGTAAGTTAATTGATTTTTCTTAAAATAGGAAAATTCGACAACGATAAAATTAAGCAAACTGTCTATTGATATGATATTGATTGTTTGTTCTTGCTTAAATAACCAGCCTCCGCAGCCATACCCGACTAAAGGTAAGTGTTCTGGTGATAATGAAATATCTTCAGATATTTCCAGTGTTATTATTTCTTTGCTTTCAGAAACACACCAAGCATGCCCATGCAGAACACCATAACCTTTTATTTTGTTTTGAAGGTCGATCATCGCGTACCCATCATCCATTATTATTTTTGACATTTTTATTTATCTTAAGTAATTAGCAAAATACAATCATACAACCAATGCTTTAGCATACCTTCTGTTTTTATTGTTGAAAATGATGACAGCATTCACAACGAAAGCCATGTTTATAAAAAAACAATGGGAATCCCAATAATATAAACACAAAAAACGCGGATTTTTTACCCTTAGTATAAGGGTGTAATTGAGAGCTACCACAGCGATAACAATGAGTTTTGGATGAATCACTGATTTCATCTTCTATCTTAATGCTGTCTGAAAAATCAGTATTTAAAATAGCTAAGGCCAACTCATAGTTCTCTTGTTCTACAAATAATCGTATACCTCCCATGGCGTTGGAGTATAGCCATTGCATATTGATCGTATTTTCATCAGCAATAAAAGAGTGAATTCCTGCAGTTTCTAAACTGGTTTTAGCTATTTGCGCTTCGTACGCATATGAAAAACGAGCAACAACGATCATAATCCACTCTCAGTAAAATAAAATATTGAAATGGTGGTGTGCTGACTGCGGTAAACAGTTGAACTGGATTGCTGACAGCTGACAGCCTAGAACATGGCATACCGACATCACTTAGATGACATGATCAATGACATATTATTGATACGTAATTATAGTGGTGGTTACTTTTCTTTGTTGAAATTTATTTATGTAAACCCTTACGTAAAGCAATCATATTAAGATTCAT
>CAMQZF010000055.1 GCA_947039525.1 uncultured Photobacterium sp.
TTCGGAGAGTACTGCACCAATGTCTGACAATAATCCCGGCATGTCTAAAGCAATCAACTCTATCAATGTTTTTTTGCCATTTTTGGTCGGTAAAAATTCAACTTGAGTGGTGACCTTAAAGTGTTGCAGTTGCCTTGGTGGGCGTTTAGTTACATGACGCGGATTTGGTGTTTGTAAGGACTTTTTCAAGGCATTAATGATGCTGATATGACGATTGAGTGGAATCATATTCCCGTTAGGATCCAATACAATAAATGTATCCAGTATGTAGCCATCTTTGCTGGTCATGATACGAGCATCATGGACACTCAAATTTTTCTTATCAAATTCTGATACTGCAATGGAGAATAACTTTGGGCGATCCTGGCAGTAAATAAAAACTTCTGTACCACCGCGAGTGGCTTTTTTACTTAACAGCACTAATGGGCTAGTAGAGTCGTGTTTTAGAATAGCATTGGCATGCCATGCTAATTGTTTATGGGTGTGGCGCAGAAAGTAATCTGCCTTAAAACGTTGCCATAGGGTTGTGATTTGATGTGGAAAAAAGCCTTTACGGCGCAAAATAGCCGAGGCTAATTGTTGATTATGGCGAATACGTTCTCGTACATCTGGTGAGTTTTCCAATCCACGGCGTAATGCTTTTTGGCAAGCATAGTATAACTCGGACAATAAAGTTCGTTTCCAACTGTTCCATAAATCTTGGTTAGTTGCGCTAATATCCGCAACGGTTAAACAGATTAAGTAATCTAAATGTTCTTCGTCTCGAACGATTTTAGCAAACTCTGCGATGACATCTGGATCATAAATGTCACGACGTTGAGCGGTGACTGACATTAATAGATGGTTTTCGACTAACCAGGCGACTAAGTTCGCTTCAGGGCGAGATAACCCATGCAATAGGCAACACTCATAGGCTTCTTTTGAACCTAATTCAGAATGATCGCCCTTACGTCCTTTGGCGATATCGTGAAAGATACCCGCGAGAATCAATAATTCTTTTTTAATAATACGAGGATATACCTCACAACAAATGGGGTGTTCTGTCCGGTTTTCTTCAAGTTGAAATTTCTTGATGTTGTTTAATAATCGAACCGTATGTTCATCAACGGTGTAAACATGGAATAAATCAAATTGCATTTGACCGACAATTTGACTCCATTGTGGGAAATACGATGCCAGTACCCCGTGACGATGCATTAATTCTAAAGCTTTATTGAGTAAGTTAGGGTGACGAATTAACTCCATAAATTTCCGCCGAGCGCTAGCGGAGTCCATTAAAAAAGTATTCAATCGGCGATGTGCGGTGCGAAGCTGTCTTAGTGTTGGTGCACTGATGCCCTCAATTTCTGGTCGTTTTGCGATATGGAGAAATAAGTCAATGATGGTTTCTGGGCGAGCTTGGAATAACACGGGTTTGCGTGCTTCAATCAAGGTTCCTTTTAAGCGGAAATCTTTACTGATGTTGGCATAAACGGTTTTTTTTCCTTGAGGCAAAATGGCTTGCTTAAATAGCTGTAGCAGAATTTTGTTTAGTTCAGCAACACGGCGTAATGTACGATAAAACTCTTTCATCATCATTTCGACAGCACAATTGCCTTCGCCGATAAAACCTAAGGATTCGGCAACAGCGGCTTGATGACCAAATGTGAGGCGGTTATCGTAACGTCGTAGCTCTAAATGTAAGGCAAATCGAATCCGCCATAATGCATTTTGACATTCTGCCAATTCACGGTATTCGGCATCGGTCAAAAAACCAAATCGACTCATTTCAAGTAAGTTGGTCGCGCCAAAATGGCGTCGAGCGATCCAACTTAACGTGTGGATATCACGCAATCCCCCAGGGCTGGATTTGATGTCTGGTTCTAGATTATAAGTGGTGTCGTGATACCGCTGATGGCGTTGAATTTGTTCGTTGACTTTGGCTTGATAAAAGACAGCACTCGGCCAGAAATCCGGTTGATGAATTCCGGTGTTTAACATGCTAAATAATGTTTCATCCCCCCATAATAGACGTGCTTCTTGAAGGTTACTGGCAACTGAAATATCTTGTGAGCCAATTTCCAGGCACTGCTGAAGTGTTCGAACACTGTGTCCGATATCGAGCTTTAAATCCCAGAGTTGAGTTATGAACTCGCTGATTTTGTCTTCTGTTAATTGTGGTAATGGATCTTGGCTGAGAATTAAAATATCGACATCTGAAAGTGGGTGTAATTCTTGTCGGCCATAGCCACCGACGGCCAATAACGTTAATTGTTCACATTGATCTAAATGATAGTCATGCCACAGTGCCATCAATAATTGGTCTATGTAGTTACTGCGCTCTGATACTAGCTGAGCAATGTCTTTATGTTTTAGAAAATCACTTTTTTGTTGATTACTGAAGGTTTGTAAATCGGCTTTTAGTGCCTCTAAAGATAATTCCTTGAAGGCATAAGTGATGCGGGGTGGGGTTGAAATCATCATGATGGCTGTCCTTAAGGATCGTTTCTATAGAGGTATAAAAAAGCCGACAATTGTCGGCTTAGATTTTTTTAGTGATTAATGATACGAGGTAAGGTTTCTTCTTTACGAAGGGTTAAGACTTCACAACCGGTTTCCGTTACCAATAAAGTGTGTTCCCATTGTGCGGATTTTTTACCGTCAACGGTGTAAACCGTCCAACCATCGTCTTCATCAGTGATACAGCCAAACTTGCCTGCATTAATCATTGGCTCAATGGTAAAACACATGCCTGCTTTTAATACGGTGCGATCGCCATTTTTATAATGAACGACTTGTGGCTCTTCGTGGAACTCATTTCCGATGCCATGACCACAGTAATCTTTCACGATAGAGAAACGGCTATTGCCGCTTTTGATGAATTTCTGAATGGCTGAGCCGAGCTCACCTAATTGTGTACCGGGTTTTACTTTTTTAATAGCAAGGTACAAACTTTCTTGAGCAACACGACATAGACGTTTGTCCTCTAAAGATACCTCACCAATTTCAAACATCTTAGAGGTGTCGCCGTGGTAACCGTCTTTGATTACGGTAATGTCGAGGTTAATAATATCGCCATCTTTAAGTACGTCTTGTTCGTTAGGAATGCCATGACAAACAATGTGGTTGATCGAGGTACAAATGGACTTAGGGAAACCGTGGTAATTTAATGGCGCAGGAATCGCTTGTTGCGTGTTGACGATGTATTCGTGGCACAAACGATCCAATTCTTCTGTTGTGACGCCAGCTTTAACATGTGGTGCAATCATTTCTAGAACGTCAGCAGCAAGGCGACCTGCTTCACGCATTTTTTCGATTTCATCAGCTGTTTTTATTTTAATGGTCATGATCGGGGCTCTTTTTTTTATTGTGTGTATCTTATTCTCTATGTTAACAGCGCGCTTTGAGAATGAAAACCAGTCAAGCATCAGGGATAAGATTGCACTGGATTTTTGTCTTTAAAATATGATATAAAACGCGCCGTCATTGCTGAATGATTAGTCGTGAACTTTTACGGTGAATTATTTTGGTTCTGACCATACTTATATTTATTACTCACACATATCGACACATTCTCCGGGGTGCCTGCGTTTTTTTAAACTAGATGGTCGGATTGAATGGGATATGTGGACGCCTAACCCCATAGAGGATTATTCAATGGCAACTGTATCAATGCGCGACATGCTACAAGCGGGTGTACACTTCGGTCACCAAACTCGTTACTGGAACCCTAAGATGAAGCCATTCATCTTTGGCGCTCGTAACAAAGTGCACATCATCAACCTAGAAAAAACTGTACCTATGTTCAACGAAGCGTTGGCTGAGATCAACAAAATCGCTGCTCGTAAAGGTAAAGTTCTTTTTGTTGGTACTAAGCGCGCTGCCAGCGAAACTATTAAAGAAGCAGCTATAAGCTGTGACCAGTTCTACGTGAACAACCGCTGGTTAGGCGGTATGTTGACTAACTGGAAAACTGTTCGTCAATCAATCAAGCGTCTAAAAGAGCTTGAAGCTCAAGCTGCTGACGGTACTTTTGAAAAGCTTACCAAGAAAGAAGCGCTAATGCGTACTCGTGAAATGGATAAGCTTGAGAAGTCACTTGGCGGTATCAAGAACATGGGCGGTCTTCCAGACGCAATGTTCGTTATTGGTGCTGATTGTGAACACATCGCAATTAAAGAAGCTAACAACCTAGGTATCCCAGTATTCGCAGTTGTTGATACTAACTCTGATCCTGACGGTGTTGATTTCGTTATCCCTGGTAACGATGATGCAATCCGTGCTATCCAGTTATACACTGGTGCGGTTGCTGCAACTGTAAACGAAGCTCGTAACCAAGACATCGTTGTTATTGCTGAGCAAGACGGTTTCGTAGAAGCTGAATAATTAACCAACGCTCCTTTGAGCATCTTAAAAGACATTAAGTCTATTTAAGTATGGTTAACAGGGGCCTAATATAGGCCCCTGAATTTTATGTAGATTATTGAAATAATTGAGGATATGACCATGGCGACAGTTACCGCTGCCCTAGTAAAAGAACTTCGCGAGCGCACAGGCGCTGGCATGATGGATTGTAAAAAAGCATTGGTTGAAGCGAATGCGGATATTGAGCTAGCGATCGAAAACATGCGTAAGAGCGGTGCTGCTAAAGCTGCTAAAAAAGCAGGTAACGTAGCAGCTGAAGGTACTATCATCATCAAAGAAGCTGACGGTAAAGCAGCACTTGTTGAAGTTAACTGCCAGACTGATTTCGTTGCTAAAGATGGTAGCTTCCTAGCATTCGCTAATGAAGTTGCTGATGCAGCTTTGGCTAGCCAAGCGTCTGTTGAAGCGCTTCAAGCACAATTTGAAGAGCAACGTATCGCTCTTGTTGCGAAGATCGGCGAGAACATTTCTATTCGTCAAGTAACTTACATTGCTGGTGAGAAAATCTCTGCTTACACTCACGGTGCTCGTATTGCTGTTGTTGTTGCTGGTAACGGCGACGCTGAAACACTTAAGCACATTGCAATGCACGTTGCGGCATCTAACCCTGAGTATGTAAACCCATCAGATGTTCCTGCTGAAGTTGTTGCTAAAGAGCGTGAAGTTCAAGTTGAAATCGCAATGAACGAAGGTAAGCCTCAAGCAATCGCTGAGAAGATGGTTGAAGGCCGTATGAAGAAGTTCACTGGCGAAGTTTCTCTAACAGGTCAAGCATTCATCATGGAACCTAAGAAAACTGTTGGTGAAGTATTGAAAGAAGCTGGCGCAACTGTGTCTGGTTTCGTTCGCCTAGAAGTAGGTGCTGGCATCGAGAAAGCGAAAGAAATGAGCTTCGCTGAAGAAGTTGCTGCAGTTCAAAAAGGTTAATTCTTTTTTGAAAGACTCCAAAGACCGTGGCTTAGGCCGCGGTCTTTTTACAACTCCCTAATCTTTAGTTAGCTTGAAAGGTAAACCTTATGACCACAAACGCAAAACCAATGTACAAACGAATTCTATTAAAATTGAGCGGTGAAGCATTGCAAGGCAAAGAAGGCTTTGGTATTGATGCTCAAGTGCTGGATCGCATGGCACAAGAAGTGAAAGAACTGATAGAATTGGGCATTCAGGTTGGAGTTGTGATTGGCGGCGGTAATTTATTCCGTGGTGCAGGTTTGGCTGAAGCTGGTATGAATCGAGTTGTGGGCGACCACATGGGTATGTTAGCCACTGTTATGAACGGTTTGGCAATGCGTGATGCACTGCACCGTGCCTATGTGAACGCTCGAGTCATGTCAGCCATTCCATTGAATGGTGTGTGTGATAATTATAATTGGGCAGAAGCCATTAGTTTGCTACGCCAAGGTCGTGTTGTGATTTTCTCTGCAGGTACCGGTAATCCATTCTTTACGACGGATTCTGCTGCGTGTTTGCGTGGTATTGAAATCGAAGCGGATGTTGTTTTAAAAGCAACGAAAGTGGATGGCGTTTACGATATGGATCCTGCTAAGAATCCTGATGCTGTTTTGTACGAAACATTGTCTTACCAAGAAGTTCTAGAAAAAGAGTTGAAGGTAATGGATCTAGCGGCGTTTACACTGGCGCGTGATCACAGCATGCCAATTCGTGTGTTTAACATGACCAAACCTGGCGCTTTACGTCGTGTGGTTATGGGTGAGCAAGAAGGCACTTTAATTACACATAATTAAAATGGGTTAGCGAGTTTTATGCTCGCTGATACAACCAAATAAATTAAGGGTATTACGTGATTAATGAGATCAAAAAAGACGCCGAAGTGCGCATGGCTAAAAGTGTTGATGCACTGAAAACAAACTTAACAAAAGTCCGTACAGGTCGGGCGCACCCAAGTTTGTTGGATTCTATTTATGTTGAGTATTACGGTGCAAATTCACCGTTACGTCAAT
Organism: uncultured Photobacterium sp.; assembly: GCA_947039525.1. GTDB lineage: Bacteria > Pseudomonadota > Gammaproteobacteria > Enterobacterales > Vibrionaceae > Photobacterium. The sequence continues at coordinate 6,366 of CAMQZF010000055.1, forward strand.
TAGCAAACGTTGTGGCAGAAGATTCTCGTACATTAGCGATTACTGTATTCGATAAAGAATTAACGCCAAAAATTGAAAAAGCGATCATGATGTCTGATTTGGGTCTGAACCCAATGTCAGCGGGTACGGTTATCCGTGTTCCATTGCCAGCATTAACCGAAGAGCGTCGTCGTGATTTGGTTAAGATTGTTCGTGCAGAAGCAGAGCAAGGCCGTGTTGCGATCCGTAATATTCGTCGTGATGCAAATGCGGACATTAAAGGTTTGTTGAAAGACAAAGAAATTTCAGAAGATGATGATCGTAAAGCACAAGATGATATTCAGAAATTGACAGATGCGGCGATCAAAAATCTTGATGCTGTGCTTGATATCAAAGAAAAAGAATTGATGGAAGTGTAATTTACATTTTTATTATCATCTTTATCTGATTTATTGAACGCTGTGCGTCTGAGTACAGCGTTTTTTTAGGGAATCTTATGGTACAGCACACTATTGAGACTGAGCTTTCTGTCGACAATTTGCCGAAACACATTGGTATCATTATGGATGGCAATGGTCGCTGGGCGAAGGCAAAAGGTAAGGCACGAGTGTTTGGCCATAAAGCAGGTGTTGAAGCAGTACGTGAAACGGTTTCGACTGCCAGCAAACTAGGCATTAAAGTTGTCACGTTATTTGCTTTTAGCAGTGAGAATTGGCGTCGACCGGATGATGAAGTCAAAATATTGATGGAATTGTTTTTGATGGTCTTAGGGCGTGAAGTTCGACGGTTACATAAAAATAATATCAGACTTCGTATTATTGGTGATAAAAGTCGATTTAATCAGCGTTTGCAGAATAAAATATCTCAAGCTGAGCAGTTAACTGAAAATAATACCGGGCTTGTATTAAACGTTGCGGCAAATTATGGTGGTCAATGGGACATCTTGCAAGCGACGCAAACCTTAGCTCAACGAGTGGTTGATGGTGAGTTGACAATTTCGGATATTACCGAAAAAACATTTAATCAACAGTTAACAACTCAAGATTTACCTGAGGTCGATTTATTGATTCGTACCAGTGGTGAATGCCGTATCAGTAACTTTATGCTGTGGCAAATGGCTTATGCCGAGATTTATTTTACCGAATTGTTGTGGCCTGATTTTGGCGAGCACAGTTTGATTGAGGCAATTACTTGGTTTTTACGTCGTGTCCGCCGTTTTGGTTGTACCGATGAGCAAGTGCAAGCATTATTAAATTTAAAATAAACACGACAGCAGATAAGCCCTTCATTTCTATTTAAAGGCGGCAATTTGCCGCCTTTGATCTTCTTTACACAATCTTGTGTCTTGTGTGTGGCTTATCGGCTGAGTGCTATACATTCAGTTGAGAGGACGCACTTTGTTAAAACAACGCATTATTACGGCACTGATCTTGGCGCCGTTAGTGATTTTAGGTATTTTCTTCCTACCTATTCCAGGGTTTATTGCTGCCGTTGCTGTGATTACCTTGATTGGGTTTTGGGAATGGACTCAATTTGTTTCTCTATCTGAACGCTTGAAAGCGATGATCATTCCTGTTGTGACTCTGATTGGTTCCCTCTTTATTTTACCCATTAGTGTCCCGAGTTTAATGACTCGATTTCCTGCGCATCACCATATGTTAATACTGGGAGGGTTGTGGTGGCTTCTTGCGAGTCTATTAACCATTACCTATTCAAGCAGTGCGCAATATTGGGCGAAATCTGCTGCATTAAAACAGCTTTTTGGTTTATTAACGTTAATCCCTTTTTTCTGGGCAATGTTGTTACTAAGAGCCGATAATTATTTAAGTTCGCATTATTTAGGCGCAAAATTATTATTATTGGTGTGTTTAATTGTATGGTCAGCCGATAGTGGTGCGTATTTTTGCGGTAAGCGCTTTGGTCGTACAAAAATGGCGCCATCAGTGAGTCCAAATAAAACCATTGAAGGATTATTTGGTGGTATTGTGCTTGCTGTTATTGTTGCTTGGGTGGGGGCTGAAATAATGAATATTCCGTTCTCTAGCGTCCCACACTTGTTATTTATTGCGATTGTGACTGTGGTTGCGTCCGTTTTTGGTGATTTGGTTGAGAGCATGTTTAAGCGCGTCTCCGGCATTAAAGATAGTGGTCGCATTTTGCCCGGTCATGGTGGTGTGCTTGATCGCATTGATAGTCTTACTGCGGCATTACCTGTGTTTGCTTTATTGTATTTTTGGTAATGCGTTAACGTTTTATGTAAGGCAGTCCGAATTGTGGCTGCCTTTTTTGTCTTAATGAAGTGATCCCTATGCGTAATTTAACTATTTTAGGTGCGACTGGTTCGATTGGTCAAAGTACCTTATCTGTCATTGAACATAACCCTGAATTATTTCACATAGTTGCTTTAGCAGGAGGCTCTAACGTTGAAAAAATGCTGCCGCTTTGTGTCAAATGGCGTCCTGAATATGTCGCAATGTCTTCTCCTGATGCAGCTCAAGTTTTAGCTCAGAGACTTCGTCATTTGAATCTATCGATTCAAGTGTTGGCTGGTGAAGAGGGGGTTTGTCATGTTGCCGCTTTAGATTCAGTGGATACTGTCATGGCTGCCATTGTTGGGGCGGCGGGTTTGTTACCAACGATGGCAGCAGTTAAAGCGGGCAAGCGAATTTTGTTGGCTAACAAAGAAGCTCTCGTGATGTCAGGAAAAATGTTTATTGATGCAGTTGTTCAATATGGTGCTGAGCTTTTACCTGTAGACAGTGAGCATAATGCTATTTTTCAATGCTTGCCTGCCGATTTACAGCAACAAATGGGGTATTGCGATTTAGACAGTGCTGGGATTTCAAAAATTCTTTTGACTGGATCGGGCGGTCCATTCCGTTATACCGATATAAGAGAGTTGGAGTCGGTGACACCGGCAATGGCGATAGCGCATCCTAATTGGTCGATGGGGCCAAAAATTTCTGTCGATTCTGCGACTATGATGAATAAAGGGTTGGAATATATTGAAGCGCGCTGGTTATTTAATGCCAACCGCGATCAATTACAAGTGATTATTCACCCTCAATCTGTGATTCATTCAATGGTACAATATCGAGACGGTTCGGTATTGGCGCAGATGGGTTTGCCTGACATGCGGACGCCAATTGCGTGTGCGATGTCTTATCCTGAACGAGTTAACTCTGGAGTTGCCCCGTTGGATTTTAGTCAAATTGGTGAGTTCAGCTTTTTACCGCCTGATTTTTCACGATACCCTTGCTTGAAATTAGCGATGGATGCGTGTTATCAGGGACAATCGGCAACAACAGCATTAAATGCGGCCAATGAAGAAAGTGTGTCTGCTTTTTTAGCTGGGCGAATTGGCTTTATGGATATTGCTCGAATTAATGATACGATTTTGAATCGATTGACTTTACCGACTTTGACCGATTTGGATTCTGTGTTGGAGATGGATAGAATAGCAAGAGCGGAAGCTCAACATATCATTCTAAAGGAAACTAGATGACCGATATTTTATGGAATTTTTGCGCCTTCATCGTTGCGCTAGGGATATTAATTGCGGTTCATGAATTTGGTCATTTTTGGGTTGCTCGACGTTGCGGCGTTTATGTTGAGCGATTCTCCATTGGGTTTGGTAAAGCCTTATTCCAACGTAAAGGAAAAGATGGCACTGAATATATGTTAGCCCTTATTCCATTGGGCGGTTACGTCAAAATGTTGGATGAAAGGGTTGATTCGGTACCAGAAGAACGCCGTCATTTGGCGTTTAATAATAAGCCATTATGGCAACGCAGTGCGATTGTCGCAGCGGGCCCATTAGCAAATTTCGCGTTTGCGATTTTTGCGTATTGGGTCGTGTATTTGATCGGTATTCCCGCCATTAAGCCTGTTGTTGGGGAAGTCTCGCCTCAGTCCATTGCCGCTGACGCTGGATTGCGTTCAGATATGGTGTTTGATTCGATTGATGGTATGAAAACACCCGATTGGCAGTCGGTTAGCATGGCGTTAATGGCTCAGATTGGTGACTCTTCTGCTGATGTAATGGCTCGAACATCACTGGATGCTGAACCAAAATTGTACCATTTAAATTTAACTGGATGGTCTTTTGATCCTGAAACAGAAAACCCCTTAACAACATTGGGCATTACGCCGTTTACACCTCCTATTACGTTGGTTGTTTCTCAACTTATAGATAATGGTGCGGCAATACAGGCAGGTTTCAGGTTAAATGATAAAATTATAGCCATTGATCAAGATCCTGTGACTCAATGGCAGAAAGTCAGTGGTATTATTCGCTCTCATGCTAATCAAGCGTTATCTGTGACGGTATTACGCGATGGTACTGAGCAAGTATTGACTTTAGTTCCGCAAGCTAAAACCTTATCGAATGGTGACGTCATAGGGTATGCGGGAATTGCACCAAAATATGGTCAGTGGCCAGCTGAATATCAGATGAACCTGCAATATGGTCCAATCGAATCTGTTTTAAAAGCAGGAGAAAAAACTTGGCAATTAGTTACGCTAACCTTTGATATGGTTGGTAAATTAATTACTGGTGATGTAGGTATTAAAAATCTCAGCGGTCCGATTTCGATAGCGAAAGGGGCTGGCATGAGTGCGGATTTTGGTGTGGTGTATTTTCTTGGATTTCTTGCTTTAATCAGTGTGAATTTAGGAATTGTGAACTTATTACCATTACCTGTACTGGATGGTGGGCACTTGTTGTTTTTCTCTGTAGAGGCAATAATGCGTCGTCCAGTACCAGAACGTGTACAAGATATGGGGTATCGAGTGGGTTCAGCTATCTTAGTTGCCCTAATGGCCGTTGCGCTGTTCAATGACTTTACCCGCCTTTGATAAATGCATAAGTAGCAAGGAACCATCAGAACGATAATGGCGATGAAAAAACTCTTGATAGCATCACTCTTATTCACCAGCAGTGCTGCATATGCGGGCAACTTTGTTGTCAATGATATTCAATTTGAAGGTTTGCAGCGAGTAACACTCGGAGCCGCATTACTTCATACTCCAGTTCGCGTAGGTGATAACGTGAACGAGCAAGACGTTGCAAAGATCATTCGTTCTTTATTTGCAACGGGTAATTTTGAAGATTTAAGTGTTTTGCATGATGGTCATACTTTGATCGTCAAAGTAAAAGAGCGTCCAACGATTGCAAACATCAGTTTCTCTGGTAATAAAGTGCTCAAAAAAGAGCAGTTAACTCAGAATCTGAATGCAGAAGGTTTGGAAGTTGGAGAAGCATTAGACCGTACAACTTTGCGTCAAATTGAGCAAGGTCTTGAAGATTTCTATTACAGCGTTGGTAAGTATAATGCCAATGTAAAAGCGGTAATCACTCCATTACCACGAAATCGTGTGGATGTTAAATTTGTCTTTGCTGAAGGGTTATCAGCCAAGATCAAAGAAATTACATTCCTAGGTAACCATGCATTCTCTGAAAAAGAGTTACAAAGCAAGTTTGGTTTAAAAGCGAATGTGCCATGGTGGGACTTCTTGTCTAACGATAAGTATCAAAAGCAGGTACTGGGTAGTGATTTAGAAAAAATTAAAACCTTCTATTTAAGCCATGGTTACTTAAAGTATGCATTGGACTCGACCCAAGTGTCGGTTTCACCAGATAAGCGTGGTATTTACATTACGCTAACGGTGAATGAAGGCCAGCAATATCGAGTTAAAAATGTAAAGTTTGTCGGTAATAGTGAACTTAGTCAGGCTGAGCTTCAAAAGTTGATGACCTTTAAAATGGGCTCTGTGTATAACGGATCCAAAGTCACGGCATTTGAAGAAGCGATTAAGGCACAATTGGGCAATGATGGTTACGCCTATCCGCAAGTTCAGGCGATTCCTGAGTTTACCGATAGTAGTAATACTGTTTCTTTGATTGTGAATGTGAACCCAGGGCAGCGTGTGTATGTGCGTAATATTACCTTTACGGGTAATGCTACGACGAAAGATTCAGTTTTACGTCGTGATATGCGACAAATGGAAGGCACTTGGTTGAATTCCAATGACATTCAACAAGGTAAGCAACGTTTAGAGCGTACGGGTTTCTTCCAGAGCGTGAATGTGAAAACCACCCGCGTCGCAGGCAGTCCTGATGAAGTGGATGTGAACTACAACGTTACTGAAGCAAACTCTGGTAGCGTGAATTTCGGTCTTGGTTACGGTACGGAATCCGGTGCCAGTATCCAAGCCGGTATACAACAGTCTAACTTCTTAGGTACGGGTAATGAGTTTGGCATTAATGCCATGGTTAACAAGTACGATAAGAATTTATCAGTGAAATATCGTGACCCATTCTTTACGTTAAATGGCGTAAGTTTGGGTGGTAATATTTACTACAATGATTTTGATGCATCAGAAGCCAACATGTCTGATTATACCAACACCAGCTATGGTGTTGGCTTAACATGGGGTTTCCCTGTTAATGAATTGAACTATGTTGATTTTGGTATTGGTTACGATCATAACAACATCAAGAACACGCAAGACTATGTGCAGATTAATCAGTTTAAGAACGCACATGGCATCAGTTTAGATGGTAATAAATCGATCTCTATTGGCGCATTTAATGTCAATATGGATTGGACACGAAATAATTTAAATCGTGGTTATTTCCCAACTTCTGGTAATTATCAAAATGCGTCATTTAAGATGACAGTACCGGGTTCTGGTGCTCAGTACTACAAGGCACAGTATGATGTCCGTCAGTATTTCGCATTGAATCAAGATCAAACTTACAGTTTATTGTTACGTGGTCGTTTGGGTTACGGGAATGGCTACGGCAAGACATCAAACGGTGAGAAACAAATCATGCCGTTCTATGACAACTTCTATGCTGGTGGTTTTAGCACGATTCGAGGTTTCCG
>CAMQZF010000056.1 GCA_947039525.1 uncultured Photobacterium sp.
ATCTACACTATAGCCTACACTCTTTCCCTACACGACGCTCTTCCGATCTGGGCGATACAGCACTTCACCGCCAATGCCTGCAAACATGGATTCTAAATAGCCGCCGTAAATTTCCCCAAACCAGTTATCTTGCCATTGGGTAAAGCCCGTGAGTTGTAAGTTTGAAAATCGGACAGTGTCTTTTAGATATTGACGAATTAACGTTCTTACTCGGGGAATGTGTGTGCCATCAGGCGGCACATCGTAATTGAATTTGTGGTAGTTATTGAGCAGGTTAACGTAGATAGAACCGCCTAAATTCCAATGTTCACCGATATTCACTCCCGCATTGCCATTTACACCAAAATGATACAAATAAAACCCTTCAGGACCGCCAAACGATTGCTGCATATTGGGTGATAAACTGGCTTGCCATGATGAGGCGTGGCTGTTGAATTGATGGGTCGAATTTGAAATTGGTAATGTTATTGGTTCTGATATGATGATGGCGTCTTGAATATGGGCATTGGGGTAGTGATATTGTGCAACATCTGAAAATATCGCGGTATCAAGGGTCGTTTCAGTGAGCAAAAAGGGCGTACTTTTTTCAATAAAACGATACTGTTTTGTTTGTAACCCTTGATTGTGTAATAAGGTTGCAGCTCGGTAATGAGCGATGTTGAGATCACGATAATGGTTTTGATTTGCGACCAGTGTGACTTCCTTCTCGTTGATCATTAATGTGTCGACATCATAGCCAGCGACATCTTGCAATTGTTGATGCAAAGCACGCCATTCTGCGTCGGTTAAATAGGGAGCAGAGCGCGTTGTTTCGTTTTCCTGATAGCGAGGTGCGGGAGTTTCTTGCCAGCTTGATGAGATTTGGTTGAAGTTGGTGAAAAAATCAAAGCCTGCGGTGAGCGTATTGCCGCGTTCATAGCTAAGACGAATATCTCCCCAATGTTGAATGCGATATAACAAGCCAATATTAAAGTGGCTGTCTTGAGGCATACGGTCTTTGCCTTTTAGGACTGGTCGATCATTCAGGTAGTCGTTGCTGTCGTATTCGAGTTTGATTCGTAATGGTGACCAAGGCGTTTGGTATTCAATACCGCCAAATATTGACATACAGCCTGAAAACCAGCGATGACTTTCTATAGAGCCGCCTTGCGGATCGTAATCACTCTGGCGTTGGCATTTTTCATTGTTCGCGTTACTGCGACGATGAAGATTTCCACTGTTGCCGATGTAGCCCCAGCCGAGTCCTAAAGTGAAGTCAAAATGTCCCCAGCGTTTGCTGGTGGCTATATACTCTCCGTCAAATAAACCACTTCCACCTAAGTCACGCAAGCCAATGGCGATTTCAGGTGTCCAATAGGATTCCTCCCATACTCGTGCTTTGATATCGATGCTTTTGTCGGTAAAACGGGTATCACCGCTGTAAGCAAAGTTAGTGTTATAGAGTACTTTGTTGACAATGGTGTAGCGCAAGGTGGTTTCTAACCATGGAAGCACTTGCAGTGATAGATTGAAATGCCAGTAATCGTCGTTGTAGGTTGATCCAACGGTGAGTTCGCCTTCTTGTTCAAAACGAGCATTGGGCATTTGGATTAGGCCAACGCCACCAAAGTCGGAGGCTGAAGGTGTTAGCATTGGGCGATTGAAATTATCGGCTTGCACAGACGCTGCGCTTAATAGAGTCATGAGCAAGCTGATTCTGCGTATTCTTATCAAACTATAAAACTCGGTGTTGCAACAAACGCACAATGCGTTTATTCAGTTGCTGTGTATTGTCTGTTAACCCTTTTGGAAAAGGCACAAAGATCAATGCGCCAGGCGCGATGTCATGATGATGATGGTTCCAATAGGCGATGGGGTGTTGCTCAAGATGTCCATCGGGATGAATCACAATAATGGTATCGATGGCATACCAAAACTCCGCTTCTTGTAAATAATATTTTGCGGATTTTCTCGGTTGCCATGAGTGATTACTGGTTGCGTTTAGAGCCCCTAAAACCCGAATGTGCGTAGGGCGATTAGGTAAATAGAGCGCATAGTGACCCTCTAATAAGGGATCAGCTTTCGGGTTACCTAAGACAAAGTCCAAATCAGTTGAAATGGGAACTCGTTCACCTTGAGGTAGATTCATGAGTGTGAAGATGACTAACTCAATACTCACGCGTTGGTGTGGTGGTAATGTGATTTGTAATTGTTTTAGCTCTTTAATTAATTGTGCTTTTTGTTGCGCTAATGGTTTATTGAGATTAATTAAGGCTGTGCCCGTCCAAAATAAAGTGCCTTGGGTAGGATCTTTTTGACTACGGGCTTTTAAAGCTTGAGTTAACGCTTGATGCAAACGGACAGGGTCACTGTATTGCAAGGTTTGAAAACGTGTTTTTAAGTTCGTATGAAGGTCGATTTCCGTATTGCCCCAACAGAGATTGGGACTGATGAGAATACCGAAGAGTATGATGCGGTGGAGTAAGGTGAACACTCGCGGTTTCATGATGATTCCCCGTAGCGTTTTAAATGCACTAATTCAATGTAAGGTAGGTTGGGAGCGGGGATTTGTTTGCTCTTGAGTACGCTGCCCGTTTGTGGGTGAAGCCAGTAGAGATTGTCGTAAGACAGTTGTAATTCTGTGACCGTGACCGTTTCCACAATGGGCAACACTTGGTGTAACTGATGATTGATTTTAATGGTTTCTAACGGCAACCGCGTAAAAATGGCATGTGCTTGATAGCCAAAATGATAACCGGGTTGCCAATCTAATTGGTAGTGCCATGTGGTTGGTGTGTTTTTTCGATGTAGGCCTTGTTGCAGTGGATCACGAGTGGTGGCATGCAATTGAATGAGATCCCCATCCGGCGCTCGACGAGTACGAATAATGCGTCCATGTTGCGTGACAATCATAACGTTGTCTTTGGATAGCCATTTGAGTTCTGGTGTTGTTGTCTGGTTTGTATTTGTTGGTGATGAGTCCGTAAACGCCAATACCATGAAAGCCTGTTTTCGGTTACCTATGGTTGCATAGAGACTGGCATAGGGAATATTGCCGATCTCCTTAGAAGAGAGTTCCGCCCCTTTTGATGGCGTAACCCATTGGGTTACGCTGTCATTCACATCCTGAAATTTTTGGCTGCATCCCATTAGTATCATCAGTAATGGGATAAGAAAAAAAGAGGGATAAATGCGTCTCATGCCATCCTTGTGATTATCGTCAGATTAAGGCGCTGAAGTATTGGTATTGGCTGTGGATGTTGTGCCTGTTGGTCCATTGGTGGAGTCGTTTGCCGCCACTAACATTATTGCGGTGGCTGTACTGCCCGCAACGGCGGGTAATGCGACAAATCCGACGGCCGCATCTGTGGCAGCTAAAGCGGTTCCGGCTTCCACTCCTGTCGAAGCGACTGCTTCCGCGCCAATAGCTGCATCAGCCACGCCAGTATTAACTATTGGCGCACTGGTTGGGACGTTAGGGATGAAGGTTGGTTCGACCATTGGGGTGCTTATTGGTATGTTGCTACTCGGATCGTTATCTAATATAGCGGTTTTACTGAAATCTTCGGCAAACGCTGTGGTTGCGTACAGACTTAACGTAAGCGTACTTAATAGAATCAGGCGCATAAATATGATCCAGTCAAATATCCAGTTAATGGCACTAACTATAGACAGCGTATTTATTATTTGAACGCAATAATTGTATCAGTCTTGATATTTTTAACCTTTTTCCTATTGTGATTTTCTTTTTCTTTTTGACGAAATTTGGTTGCCTATTTTTTGTGATTTTTTTATTTAATTCTTAATTTTTTATTGTGTTTGTTTATTTTTCATCATCGCAAATTAATTCCATTGTCTATTATTAATAAAAATATTTTTAGAATGGTATTTGATGGCGAGACACAGAAAAAGACGAGGGCATCAGTCGGTCATTTCTTTTATTGGCTTTTTTTTCGTGGTAATTGACGCGTAATGTTACAGCGTCAATGAGGTGATTATGACAGAAAAAAAGTACACGATTTTATCTTTGGATCCCATGTACTCCTCATTGCATTGGATGATTTCACAGTTGGTAGCTGAACGAAAGTACGCGATTGTTTCTTGTGCGGCTTTTTGTTTGTATCTGCCAGGGTTTCGCTGTTATTTAGCGCATAACTTAACCAAAGCGTATTGCGACGATTCTAATGATTATGCGCGTTATAAAATTAAACAATTGAATTCTTATTATCATAATTACGTGCGTAAACGAAAAGATCGAGAATTGGATAACAGTGAACTGAATTACATGGCGGCGTTTTATTTATCGGTTAAAGACTTTATTCAGCAAAAAAAAATTAATTTAGTGATTCTTCATAATGATACGCGTTGGCACCATGCGATTGTGATTCAATTGTGTCAGGAGCTTAGTGTGCCTTATTTAGTCACGGAGCAAGGTTATCATCGTCCGTATACCACGATGATTGATCAAAAAGGCTGTAATGCAAACTCAGACATTGCTTTGCAATTTAATCGAACAACCGTTGATGATTCAACGTTGTGGCATCCACTGTTGCCGACTTTTTTTTATCATCATGAATCGTGGTTTTCCAAATTGTATTTTTCAGGATTCTTAGTGGTGCATGGTATTGAGAAAATAATCAGTCAGCCGTTGAAATATCGTCACTCTACCTACTCATTAAAGAAATACATTAAACGTTGGGGCTTAAAATATAAAAAATCCATGTTGCCGATTCGAAATCAAGTGAATGAAGATGACTTTATTCCTCAAGTGTTGGTTATTCTGCAATTAGAAAGCGATTCACAAGTCTTGATGTTCAGTGACGTCGTAAGCAATCAAGAATTGATTGAGAAATTTGAGATGTGGTGTCAACAACATCGGCTGACTTTATTAATTAAGCCGCATCCCTTGGATGTGTGTGATTACAATTATCAACCGTCGACGAAGGTGTGTTTACAACCGATTGAAGTGTTAATTGATTATGTCGATGTGGCATTTACCATTAATTCCAGTGCCGTCTTTGAATTATTGGAAACCGATATTCCGATGTATTTATTCGGAGAGTCGATTTTTAATCAGGACGGAATCGCAAAAAAATGCGAATTGATGGACGCTGAATTGTGTTTATCAGCACGACATTGGCAGCAGGATACGAGTCGTCGACAGGCATTTCGTACTTTTCTTCAGCGTGATTATTTATTGTTTGGCTCTGGATTTTCCTTTCAACGCCAATACGTACAACAGAAATTGGATGACTTATTGGGGAGTCCATCATGAAGAATTTAGACATTAAAGCGTATTACGATGTGAATCGAACCATTGAGCCAACCACCCATGCGATTCGTGATACGTTTCAAATTCAATCGGATGCATTAGCGCTCATGGCAACGCTCATTGATCAAGAACAGTATTTACGGGCATTGGATTTAATTGAACACGCGCAGGGGCATGTCATTGTTTGTGGTATGGGTAAATCGGGGCATGTGGGAAAAAAGATGGCCGCTACCTTAGCCTCAACAGGCACCCCCAGTTTCTTTTTGCATCCCAGTGAGGCATTTCATGGCGATTTAGGCATGATCACGAAAGAAGATGTGATCATCTTGATTTCCAATAGCGGAGAAACGGACGAAGTGTTGCAATTGATCCCTTCTTTACAAAACTTTGGCAATGCCATCATTGCGATTACGGCTCAAGCTGACTCAACTTTAGCGTTTCACGCAAATGCTGTGTTGTTAATTCATATTGATAAAGAAGCCTGCCCCAATAATTTAGCACCCACCACCTCGACTACTGTGACCATTGCCATTGGCGATGCGTTAGCGGTTGCGTTAATGCAGCGTCGGCGGTTTGAGCCCAATGACTTTGCCCGATTTCACCCTGGGGGGCAGCTCGGTCGGCGTTTATTAACTCGAGTCAAAGACGTGATGAAAACCGACAATTTGCCGATTGTGGAACAAGGTCGCCCTTTAACAGAAGCGATTGTCAAAATGAATGAGAGTCGGTTAGGAGTGGCGATTGTGGTCGATAATGATCGGTTGAAAGGGATTATTACGGATGGTGATTTACGACGAGCGTTCGCCAAACGATGCAATATGGCGGAATTAAAAGCTCAAGATGTGATGACGGAGTCGCCAAAATACACATACCCGAGTGACATGTTGATTGATGCGGAGGCGGTGATGCAGCGGTTTCAGGTGTCGTCTTTGGTGGTGTTGGATGAGCATCAACAGGTTTCTGGGTTAGTGCAAATTTACCATTTGTAGTTGAGTGAGTGTCATGAAGGGAGGCGTATTACTGGCGTGGCAAAGGAAGTGGCGGGGAGCTGTGCAATATGGTTGCTTCGGCGTTTTGATACAGACGCTTTTGGGTTGTGCCTATCACCCCCCACAGGTGTTTCCCAGTATTGCTTTACTTCCGATTGAGTCAAGCTTACCAGCACCGATGGTCAATCCTTGCTTGCAGGCTTTAACGTCCGACATTGTGGTAGGGCAAGTGATTCGTACTGTGTGTGATGAGTACCGTTTTCTTCGCATTGAAAGCCATTATGTGTCAGCGATGGGTCTACGGTGTGCTCGTATTCGAGGGGATGATCAACCTATGACGCGCATTGTGTGTCAGCGGGAAGAGAAACTGCGCTCCTCTTGGCATTATGTGCCGTCTGTGTCAGCGCATTTACCATGATGCTTTCTCTGCGTGGGGCATTATCGGTACAAGGTCGAGTGTTGTACGCCTTAATTTTGCGAGAAGCACTGGGGAAATATGGGAAAAGTAAGCTCGGCTATTTGTGGGCATTCATTGAGCCTTTGATTCAAATTTTAGTGCTGGTGTTGGTGTTTTCAGAATTGGGTCGAGAGTCACCGGTTGGGGGCGATTTAGCTTGGTTTTTTGTGACGGGCATTGTGCCTTGGTTTTTGTATCACAACATCAGTCATCGTTTATCGGGGGCATTAGGGGCAAATCAGGCCTTGATGGCGTATCCACAAGTTACGGCGATGGATGTGCTGTTAGCCCGAGCTATTTTAGAGATGGTGACTCTATTTGTAGTGTTTCTGGCGTTATTTTTGGGGTTATCTGTCGTGGGACGAGCGAATCCTGTTTTTGATGGTTTTCATATTTTGATGGCATTGGGGGGATTGAGTTGTTTTTCTTTCGGCATTGGTTTGATTAATGCCGCGATTCGATTGCACTTTGACAGTTGGGATAAGGTTTTTTCTGCGTTTAATCGTCCTTTGTATTTTGTTTCTGGGGTGTTTTTTAGTGTGACCTCCTTACCTTACCCTTTAAAAGAGTGGTTGCAATGGAATCCCATTTTTCAATTTGTGGAATGGCATCGTTCCGGTTTTTATCCTGTGTATGAGCGTGTGGCGATTCCTTATGGTTTTTTGATGGGCTGTACTGGCGTGGTGTTATTCATTGGAGGGATATTGATGTTTTTAAATAAGAATCGAGCCCGTTATTTATGATTGAGTTTAATCACGTCAGTAAACGATATCGCACTGTCGATGGATGGAAAAACGTGCTATTGCCAACGTCATTATGTCTGCCTAAAGGGCGAAACATTGGCTTATTAGGTCGCAATGGAACGGGAAAGTCGACGTTATTACGTTTGATTGCAGGATCGGAAGCACCAACGCAAGGCTGCATTATCCGTCATGTCAAATTGTCTTGGCCGTTAGGATTTGCGGGTGGCTTTAATGCCACTTTAACGGGAGAGGAAAACTTGCGTTTTGTGTGTCGTATTTATGGTGAAAATATTGGGCGAATTCGAGATTTTGTTTTGGATTTTTCTGAGCTAGGGCGTGATTTAAGTATGCCATTAAAAACGTACTCATCAGGAATGAAAGCCCGTTTAGCGTTTGCCTTATCCATGGCGATTGATTTTGATTGTTATTTGATTGATGAAATTACGGGCGTCGGAGATCGTTATTTTCAAGATAAATGTCGGGCGGCATTTGAGGATCGACGCCAAGTGTCCAATTTAATCATGGTATCGCACAGTATGGACACTTTGCGTCGTCATTGCGACATGGGCGCGGTATTAGAGCAGGGGAAACTGGTGCTTTATGATGATATTGATTTGGCCATTGCAGCGTATTTAACACAAGGGGCGTTACGTTAATATCAGGAAGCGCGCTTTGAAGTCAGCATTGATGGTAAGAAGGCAATCTTGATGTCGAGGATTCCGTATGGTGAGTAAACGATGGCGACGATTACGAAACAAAATTTGGCGAAATCGCACTGCATGGCAGCGCTCATTTTCTTTATTGGTTCTGTTGCCTTTGTGTGTCTTGACAGTCTATTTCTTGATGGTCTGTTCTGAGCGCTATGTGGCTGAAGCAAGATTCGCAGTTAAAGGCAATGAAAGTACGCAATTTGATGTCTTTAGTGGGTTAGCGGGCATTCCAAATCAAGGATCGTCGTCGATTGATTCGTTTATTTTACAAGAATACTTTGGCTCACGAGCATTGGTGGAACAAATAGAAAAAGAAATTCCATTAGAGGTGTTATTCAACCGAGAAAGAGTGGATGCGTGGTCACGAATGGGGTACGGATTAAGTATGGAAGATAAGGTGATGTATTGGCGTAAGCGAGTACGCAGTTCTTATGATCCAACCACCACGATAACCTTATTACGAGTGACGGCTTTTCGCTCAGAAGATGCCGTTATCTTGGCAAAAGCCATTATGCGTCACAGTGAGCGTTTGATTAATCAATTGTCAGAACAAGCCCGTAATGACGAATTGGCGTTTGCTCAACAAGAAGTCACGCTTGCAGAGAAAAGGGTAACGCAGGCACGCCAAGCCATGAGTGCGTTTCGAAACAAGTATCGTTACGTGGATCCTACGCAAGCCGCCACCGCAAAGATGGCGTTGATTGCTGAATTGGAAGGGCAAGTTGCCGCGCATCAAGCGGAATTGAAAGCCTCTTTGGCTTTTATGAACGCTAAAGCGCCCGCGGTACAAACCTTACGTCGTACCATTCATGCTCTGCGTGCACAAATTAAAAAAGAAAAAGAAACCGTTGGGGGGACGGATCGAGTGGAATCCGAAAAAATCAGCCAAATATTTTCCAACTATGAGCCCTTGCTGGTAGAGCAAACCTTTGCTGAGCGCGCTTATGCCTCTGCGTTAGCTTCATTAGAAACTGCTCGGGTGGAAGCGGTGAGAAAGCATCGTTATTTGGCCAGTTTTGTTGAGCCAATGCTACCTCAAGAAGCCCTCGAACCGAATCGTTGGAAATCCGTTCTGACGTCGGGATTGGCTTTGTCGTTATTGTGGGGAATGTCCATGCTAGGGGTTGGTGTGATTCGTGATCATCTTGGGTGGGTGTAATGGGGATGTTATGGCATAGAAAACAAGTTGCCATCGTCAGCTTAATATTCAGTCTGTTTGTGTTGTGTTTTTCAACGCTGTGTTTTGCGCGTGCTTTGCCTGTGAGTGGTGTCTCGTCCTCTTCCTCTTCTGCACCACAGCAAGAGAAATTGATTAATGCCTCTGTTTTGCCTGTGTTAAATGCCTCATTACCTCCACCTTTTGGGGCGAATTTATTTGTTGGGGGGTATGACGCGAGCAGTTTGAATGGGGTCAATGATCGTTATCAAATTGCTGTGGGCGATAAGATTGCGATGTGGTTGTGGGGGGCGATCACTTTAAAAGAAGTGGTCGTTGTGGATGGACAAGGCAATATCTTTTTACCGGATGTGGGGCCCATTTCTGTTATTGGTGTTGCAGCAGGTCGTTTGAATGCTTTAGTGAAACGCCACATTAAACGGATTTATACCCAAGATGTGGACGTGTACGTCAATGTGTTGACCGCAACCCCTGTGAGTGTGTTTGTGACAGGGCCTGTTGTTCGTCCAGGTCAGTATGCGGGGTTGGCGTCAGACAGTGTTTTAAGTTATCTCAATCGAGCAGGTGGCATTGACGCCGATCGGGGCAGTTATCGTCATATACGGATTAAACGTCATGGGCGGGTAGTCGCTAATTATGATTTGTATGATTTTCTGGAACAGGGGGTGTTATTGCGTCACCAGTTTAAAGATCGTGATGTGATTGTCGTTGCCCCCCAAGGTTCTACCGTGGTGGTTGAGCAAGGGGCGCGGAATCCTTTTCGGTTTGAATTTGCTCATTCTCATGCACGGGGAACAGAACTTATTCGCTATGCCCGTCCATTGCCCAGTGTCTCTCATGTTGGTGTTAAGGGGAACCGTCTTTCGGGGCCCATATCAATGTATCTAACCGTGCATGAGTTTGCCGATGTGTCGTTACAGGATGGGGACTCCATTGTGTTTGAAGAGGATTTGCATCCTCAAACCATGGACATTCGTTTACAAGGGGAATACCTCGGGCAATCTTTATATACCTTAAAAAAAGGTACGTATCTTCATGATTTTTTAAATCACATCGAAGTGGATCCCAGTGCGGCAAATTACCGTGCCATTTATTTGAAGCGTCAAAGTGTGGCACGCCAACAAAAAGACATGTTAAGACAATCTTTGGATCGGTTGGAGCGTAGCATTTATACCACGCCGGCTTCTTCTGATGGTGAAGCGATCATTCGTACCAAAGAAGCGACGCTTGTCAGTGAGTTTATTCAACGCGCCCGGGCCATGCAGCCCGATGGCAAAGTGATTGTGTCTGACCAGGGTCACATTGCCAATATTCGCTTAGAGCCGAACGATATTGTCGTGATTCCTAAGTGCTCCGATGTGGTTAATGTCGGTGGGGAAGTCTTAATGCCTCAAGCTGTGGTGTATAACCCTCAAGCGACTATTACCGATTATGTGGCTTGGGCGGGTGGATTTAGCCGACGAGGGAATGCAAAAAAAATTGCCGTTGTGCAAGCGAATGGCATGGTGTCATTTGATCCTAAGGCTCAGATTCAAGCTGGGGATCATATTTTAGTGATGCCTTATGTGGACTCCAAAAATATGCAGTTTGCCAAAGACATGACTCAGATTGTTTATCAAGTGGCGGTTGCTGCCAATGTTATCTTTTAGACCGTGATTTAATTTAGACTAAATAAGGGAAGAGCAATGAACATTCTTTATTATTTAGAACCACAAGTTGAAATGAACGATGCTCTGTTTCGTTATGGCACGTTAAAAAGTTTATTAATACCTGAAACCCTTGGATTAAAGAAAGCCTGTCCAGATTGGATAATCACGGTCGTGATAAATCAAAAGCTCAAAAATAAATTGGATTTGGATGGGGTTGATTATCAGCATGTGAATCTTGTGACGCTAGAAACCAAAGCATTAGAACAGCATTTTGGTGAGGACGCGCATCGCAACTCATTGGATTTGTATCGTGGTCAATTGTCTGCGGATCGCTTTGCGTCCATTCAGTCTTTTTTGACCAGCTCGATTGCTTGTGCTCCTGATATTGTTATGACGTATGAATCGATGAATGGGGTGTTACGCTCACTCTTTCCTGATGCTTTGCATTTAAATCAAATGTTTGGTGGTTTTTCCCGTGCGCCGTTTCCCAGTTTTTGTTGTTTGGATGTCTGTGGTTTATTCGAACATTCCTTTTTGGCGCAACATCATGACGATATTACAATTCAAGATTTGAATGATGATGAGAAAGAAGTCTTACGTCAGTGGCGACGTCAAATGTTGCACGCATTATCGTCGTATTTCCCTTTTAAAAAAGACATTGAGCGTTATAAAAGTAAGTTTTCTTCCTTAGTGTTACTGGCAACCCAAGTGGATGGTTATTTTGCTTTTAATGCGTGTACGGATTTTGTGAGTACGTACGATTTGATTGAATCGGTCATGATGAATACACCAAAAGAGGTCGGTGTGATTGTCACTGAACATCATTACGGAAAAGGATTAACCGCGAAAGAGAAGCACCAATTACAGAATGCGTACGTTAATGTGGTCTTCTTGGATGTGGGAGCCGTCTCTTTTCCTTCCCAATGTTTGATGTCCTACATGGACGGGCTGATCACGGTTTCGTCGTCGTTAGCTTATCAAGCATTACTCTGGCAGAAACCGTTATTGTGCTTGGGGAAATCTCAAGTTACGCCGTTAGCGACAACGGATGAACACTCGAAATTTATTGAGCAGGTTCAACATCATCAAGCGTGCGAGCAAGACGCATTATTGTATTTCATCGTGAGCCAGTACCATCTGAATTATAAATTTGATGTGTTTGACGGTCAGAAATACGCTCGAATTCTGATGGATTATTGGGATCTTTTTCAAGAGAAATCCTCCCCTGTGAGTTATTACGCGAAGCGCAAAAATTATCAGCAAGTGGATTTTGAGCTGAAACAGTCCCACCAAATTTGGCGTTTGAAGCAGGAAGCCAAACAGTGCACTCTGCCTGTCGATAAAGATTATCTGCGGATGTCACTGTGTGAGCATAATTACGTGTCGTTTGATTTGTTTGATACGCTGGTGGAGCGTGATTTTGTTGAGCCTTACGATTTGTTTTTAGTGACTGAAAAACAAGTTCGTACTTTGATTGACAATAAGAATTTTGATTTTGTCTATTTTCGTCGAACGGCAGAAGCGGATGCGCGTCGCCCAACATTAGGGCGTTTTGAAATTGGGTTGGACGATATTTATCGTCATTTTCAAACCTTGACGAATTTGGATGAAAAAACCTGTCATAAAATCCAGAAAATGGAAGTCGAGAATGAAGTTCGATATGTCTCTCCAAAATCACGAATGTTGGAAGAGTATCGCTTAACACACATTTTAAATAAAACGACCGCCATTATTAGTGACATTTATTTGGATGAAGGGGTTATTCGAAGTATTTTATCCGCTTGCCAGATTGATGGTTTTGATTTGTTGTTGTTGTCGTCTGAAGAAAAATCCCGCAAACAAAATGGCACTCTTTACCCCACTTATTTAGAAAAACTCAAAGTGATTGATGATTCAGTGACGGCGTCGCGATGTTTGCACATCGGTGATAATAAATTAGCCGATGGTGACATGGCAAAACAGCACGGTCTGCATTGTTATACTTTTCCAAAAGCCATGGAAAATTACCGAAAATCGGCGATTGGCGAATTTATGGATCCTTCTTTACGTACGCGGAGTAAGTTAACCAGTTTTTTAAATGGAGTGATCGCAAATCGCTTTTATTCGGCGCATTGGAACTATAGGGATAAGCGCAGTGTTTTTCATGCTCATACGTTTGAGT
>CAMQZF010000057.1 GCA_947039525.1 uncultured Photobacterium sp.
GTATTCCATTTGACCGTAAGAAGCAGCAAGAGAAAGGTTATTTAAAGTGTATTCCGCTTCTAAGTTGTAGCCTTTAGCATCAATATTAAAGCCTTTACCAGTATCTAGATTCTTACCTTCATAAACATAAATACGCGTATCTAGATTGGCAAAACGAACACCGACACGGCCATCCGTGATGGATTTATCTTCTTTATCACCATTAATGTCATGAGAAATACCAGCGTAAAACATGCCATTATCAAAAGTGTATTTGATTGAGCTGTTACTTGCTGTATCGAAAAAGTTAATTTGCTCATAACCCAATTCGTAATCTTTACCGATACCCGCATCATCAGAAATCAATAATTGACGACCGAAGGTCAAAGTACCGAAATCACCACTAAAACCGGCCCACAATTCATCGGCATCGACTTGGGTATTTTCATAAGCAAAGCCCATACCCGCAACTGCATTTAAATTATCGCTGATTTTTACGGTGGTATTTAATTGTAAATCTGCGTCATCAATACGTAGATCACCGCGAGTTTGATCATCAAAATCACGATCTGCATATTGCACTTCTGCCGCACCAGAAAGGTCAACACTCACACCGTTTGCGTCGTATAAATTAATACTCGCTTGCGCGGAACCAGAAGCAATTACCGCTAATGCAATCAATGTCTTTTTCATGAGATTCACAGTCCTGTAAATGAAAAAAGCGCTCCGTAAACCTACGGAAATCACGCTAAAAACACCTGAACCCCGTATTCATCAATCCAATGAATCACTCGGCAAGGTGCATAAAATCCTTGCCTGAATCGTGACAGATTCCATTTGTTACTGTCAAACCTCTGAAAACAAATGTAAAACAATGTAAAACAATGTAAAATCAACACGATATAAAAACAGAAACAAAGCATAAATCAACGATAACATCGAGCTTAATGTCTTAGTAAACTCATTTATTAACAATGTTTTCTAAAAAAATAAAATATAGAGCCTATTTTTCTCTTAATTTGAAAATTAAGTCTGTATGACTGCCCTCTTGTTTTTGTCAATATATAAAAAAACCCGTAAGTTCAAAAGGTTCCATTTATTTTTGCGATAACAATCACAGAACATAAAAACATCCAAAAAATCGAACTCAGTTCACACTCAATAATTCGTGATATGATGATTTTCCCCTTTTTTATGTTGTGTCTGTCATGTTAACGAATGAAATAAAAAGCGACATCAAACAGTGCTATGAAAACCTCAACCAACAACTGTCTCAGTTTGTCCCACGTCGAGCACAAAACTATTTGGTGTCGGAAATCGCAAAAACATTGGCAGGCGAATACGATCCGAAACAACGTATTTTGGTTGCAGAAGCGGGTACAGGGATTGGTAAATCGCTGGCTTATCTTATGGGGGGGATTCCCTATGCCATGGCGAATAAGAAAAAGCTGTTGATTGCGACCGCAACGGTTGCTCTGCAAGAACAACTGCTTCATAAGGATTTACCTTTATTTCAACGTTTGTACGGCAAACCGTTTGATTTTATCTTGGCAAAAGGACGTCAACGTTACTGCTGTCAACATAAGCTGATTGCCAGTTTAAATGACGACCCAAATGAACAAATAGTGTTGTGGGAGCACAAGCCAAAGAAAAAAGAATTGGATTTACTCGAGCGAATGCTAACCGCTTACCAAGCAGGAAAATGGGACGGGGATCGGGACTCATGGCCGAGTATGATTCCCGATACGGTATGGCAACAAATTGTCGCAGACAAACACAGCTGCCATACCGGCATTGCTAAACACCGAGATTGTCCTTTTGCTAAAGCTCGTGAAAATTTAGATAAAGCCGATGTCATCATTGCCAATCATGCGCTACTCATGGCTGATTTAGATTTGGGTGGGGGCATCATTTTACCCGAGCCGGAAGACACCATTTATGTATTGGATGAAGCCCACCACTTACCTTTAGTAGCACGAGATTTTGCTTCTGCTTCAGCATCACTAAAAGGCAGCAGTCAATGGTTGGAGAAGATGAACCAATCGTTATCCAAATGGACAGCTTTAGCCGATAAACGAAAAGCCGATCGTTTTCATTCCACGCTACAAGAGCAAATTCAATATTTGGTGCCCAGTTTCAGCCAAATATTCAAAGCCATAGACAGTTCCAAATTCAATAAAGACAATGTTTATCGCTTTGAACATGGTGAATTACCGTCTTGGCTCGAAGAGGAAGCAAAAGCTTGCCACCTTGCCAGCAAAAAAGCAGCACAAGCCCTAGCCAAAATCAGTGATTTGTTGATGGAGCGTTTGCGCGATAATGACGTTTCACCCAAACAAGCCGAACCAGCTTTAATTGAAATCGGAAATTATCAACAACGCCTCGATAATCTCGATAAAGTCTGGGGCTTAATGGCACAACCCAATAAAACGAAAGGGGCACCTTTAGCTCGTTGGATAGCCCTCAGTGGCGATCGCCAAGATGATGGTGTTGTTCATGTGTCACCTCTCGAAGTTGGCTATCAATTGGATCAACAGTTATGGTCAAAAGCCGCAGGGGCCATTTTGGTGTCAGCCACTTTACGGGCACTCAACCAATTTGGTTATTTCTGCCGCCAAGTAGGATTACGTGAAGATGAACAGGTGCAGTTTTTAGCACTCGCTTCGCCTTTTGATTACGCCAATCATGCCACCTTATTAGTGCCTAATTTACGATTAGAACCACAAGCCGATGGCTTTACCGAGTTATTAATTGAAGAGTTGCCTGCCTATTTATACGATCAATCCGCAAGCCTTATTCTATTCTCCTCTTATTGGCAAATGAATAAAGTCGCGGATGCCTTAAGAGACAAAGCTAAAACTGAACAATGGCAATGGTTAGTTCAGGGAGAAGAGTCTCGCAGTGTGTTATTAGCCAAGCACAAAGCGGCATGTGAAGCAGGAAAAATCAGTGTATTACTGGGTACTGGCAGTTTTTCAGAAGGGTTGGATTTACCCGGAAATTTACTCACAAATTTAATCATCACCAAAATTCCATTTGCCGTTCCGACTTCTCCAGTAGAAGCGGCGCATTCTGAGTACATCGAGCGAAAAGGTGGTAATCCGTTTATGCAAATATCCGTACCAGAAGCCAGCAAAAAATTAATTCAATCCGTCGGACGTTTAATCCGTAAGGAACAAGATGAAGGACGTGTTGTCTTATTAGATCGACGTGTTATTTCTCGTCAATACGGAACAGCACTACTGAATGCTTTGCCGCCATTTAAACGAGATATTCACTCATAAAAGCAAAGATAAAAATAAAATAATAACAATTAAAATAGAGACATTCGATGATCAACACACAACAATTAACCGATTTACTGACCCAACTGAGTCAACAAGCCAATACGCCTGAAATACAAGCTAAAATTGTGCCTCTGCCTGCCCATTTCAGCATGGAGCATCCTTCAGAAACGAACCTGTCGATTGAGATGTACTTTGCAGAGCTTGAAAAACGGATCGCTGAACTGTCTGATATCGATTTTTCTGCACAGTCGAGTGATGCGTTATGGTACTTATTAGAAGCATTCAAAACATTGCAAGCCGCATTGCAAGATTGCCCGATTCCAAGCAAATCCTTTGCTGAAAATCTGTCACTAAACATGCATTACGACAATTTGAATCAACATCGAGAATGGGAACGTCGATTGGCCTTAATTTTGCGAGGTAAACAAGAAGAATTAAATCATCTTACCTGCCCAGAAAAAGCGCTGGCATCCGCGTTTATTCAACAAGAAATAATGGCTCTAGAATATCGCGTACGTCGTTGTCAATCAGAGATCAATGACATGCTGACAGCGATTCAACAACAAGAGCTAATGGCTAACTCCGCACTGTAATCGATTTGAGGTTTTCATGCCAAACACGTTAGACAATGCTTCAGAAGACATCAAATTAGCCGTCGATTTGATTTGTTTGTTGGAGGAAAACCAGCTTGATCCCAAACTGGTTTTATCGGCATTAAAAATAGTTCAGCGGGATTTCGAAAAAAAGACTCAAGCCCAAAATGATGCTTCCTCAACTTCCACTAACGAGTAAGTTTACGCTCTAGCCAACAATGCAACAGCGCCATTCCACCATGGGCAACAAGATAAACTTCAATAAATCCCGTTAAGGTTTTATGCAGCACTCGAATATCGTTCGCGTACAGTGAGTGCTGCTGCCACAAAACGAGCCAAAGTAGTGCCGTTACTTCAATTCCAATTAAGGCGACAATGCCTAACCCTTGAACAATATTAGCCAATCCTTGTGGACGATCGTCTGGTAACGAAAATCGGCATAGCGTTTTTAAATCAGCTAAGACAGCTTGATTCTCTCCCCACAGATATGGGTAGAACCGACGAAAACTTTGTTTACGAGCAATATAGACAATTAAAACGATGGTCAACAATGTGGTCAATATGCCACAAACAATATGAAACCACAGGAAAGTGGTCGCGATCCATCCACTATCTGGCATACCTTGATGTGAGAAAAACAAAAGATTGCTATTGATTATCTGTAAAATAACCAACACCGCCAGTGTCGTATGAATATGTCTCAACGCCGTTGCGGGTAAATGACGACACATATACTGCCAAAAAACAGAAAATAGGGATTTCATGAACTTCACCTCAATTAATTCCCTATTAGCATATCCGAAAAATGAAAAAAGCCGTCACATCTCATGATGTCACGGCTGCATCTGTGTCTGATTTAAGCCATTAATTTAATTCGGACGCGCGCTGCTCTAAACGCTTTGCTTTCTCTTTTAACATATCAGCGCAATGTTCCATTTTTTCGGTACGCAATGTTTCGTATTTCGCCTTTTGCTCTGGTGTTAATACATTAAAGGCTTTATGGCGCACTTCAAGGTTTTTAAGTTGATGCTGAATACGTAAATTAGCTTGCTCTTGCAATAGAGCTTCCGCTTCTGTTTTATTAAAATCCGTCTGAGCAATTAAACGGGCAATTTTTTCACGAACCAGATGATTTTCTTGTCGCATCGATTGAGCATCCGCGTGACGTTCAACCTTTGCTTCTTTACGTAAGGTCGATAGCTCTTGTTTTTGAGTGCTCGTTAAACCCAACTCACGAAAAACGTGCTGGGGTTTCCAATCACAACGATTGTGCTTTCCCTCATGAGGTGCGGCAAACGCAGATAATGAGCTTAATAATAATGGAGCAGCAATCAAAATGGCGGCCGTTTTGCGTAATAATGTCATAGGGTATCTCTAACTCATCGTCTATTTAAATGATGTGATAATTCTAAAGCTTGTAATGTAAAGTGCCGTCTAAAGAGTGTAAATCTATGTAAAGAGCCATTCTTTTTCATTGTCGCCATATTCATATTCATCAGTTCTAGCAAATTTTTTCACTTACTAAATCATCATGGCAATCACACCATGAAAATGATGGTGTTTTCACGATCTCATTCGTTGAAAAGATGTTTCAGTATTCCCTAATTCATTAACATTCCTATTTGGTATATCATCCCCCTCCTATACGCTTTCAGAGAGCTGTGATCTTTTTTGATATTATTGAGTGCAATGTTATGACACCAAGAAACAAGGGCATTTTAATCACAACCCTCGGGGTTTTGATTCTAAGTTTTGACAGTTTATTTGTTCGACTCACCAACGCCAGTGATTGGACACTGCTTTTCTGGCGAGGGGCACTTCCAGCACTTGTTTTATTGATTGTGCAAGCCTTTGATCGCACAACAACAATCAAACAATTACTATGCCCGCCATCCAAAACCACCCTTTTTGCTGGTTTATTATTTTCGCTCTCAACCATTGCCTTCATTGAGTCATTAAGTCGTACACAAGTCGCCAGTACTTTGGTCATTTTCGACTCATCTCCGTTGATCACGGCCTTTTTAGCGTTTGTCTTTTTAAAAGAAAAAATTCAACGCCATACGTTATTGGCTATTTTGACTTGTGTCGGAGGAATTTGGCTGGTCTTTGCTTATGGTCCGTCAGGTGGAGAGATGGCTGGCAATATGTTTGCGTTACTCTCTGCGATTACCATTGCTGGTTACTTTGTCATTCTTCGTAAGAATCAATCAGGCAACCCGTGTGGATATTTGATTGTTTCTGGCATTATCACAGCGATTATTGCTTTAGCGGAAGGGGCACAACCTTTCAGTATTTCTTTCAGCCATATTCCCTATTTATTAATTCTGTGCATGGGAATTGTGCCTTTTTCGTTCTTATTGATTTCAATTGGGCCCCGCTATTTACCTGCGGCAGAAGCCAGCTTAATCATGTTGTTAGAATTGTTATTAGGTCCACTGTGGGTATGGGCGGTTCTAGGCAATATGCCTACTTCCAATGTTCTAATTGGCGGTGCTGTTGTCCTAATCACATTGGCGTTACATACGTTATGGGGATGGTATATCAGTAAACGTAGCTCTGTTGTCACACCATAATCTTTATTCGTATTTTTGGTGTTTTTCAAACATAAAAAACACCAAAAATACTTTGAACGCTAAATAATAAAAGAAAAAGTAAAATAAAACAAAACACCTTTAAACACTTCAATATCAGCATTTTACATTTTTATCATTAAATAACGTGATGTTAAATGATGTTAATTTTTCGTTTCGACTCTAAAATAGGCATACATTTATTTAGAGCACTAAACAGATGATGAGTGATACTGAGACCACCTTTCCAAATGCATCAATCTTTCCTTATCGACTGCGTCATCCCAATCATCAAGATGGTTATGCTATTCATCAACTCATCGCACGCTCTCCCCCATTAGACACCAACTCACTCTATTGCAATTATTTGCAAACCATTCATTTTCAAGAAACGTCTATTTTAGCGGAAAATGAACAGGGCAATCTGATGGGGTTTATTTCAGGTTATCGCCACCCTCAAAAAAATCACTGTTTGTTTATTTGGCAAGTCGCTATTCATCCTTCAGCCAGAGGCGTAGGGCTCCCAGGAGTAATGCTGACGGAATTGCTTAATCGTGAAACATCTTCTTCGATCACCGCGATTGAAACCACAATATCTTCGGGCAATCAAGCATCGTGGGCGGTCTTTCATAAACTGGATCGCTTACATGGCAACCAAGGTACTGTCTCTTGTTTCCTTGATCAAAATGAACATTTCCAGAATGAACACGATACTGAGTGGCTTTACCACATTCCTGTTTCTCATTCTTTACTATAGGTTTTTTTCATGACTATTTTTCAACAGCAAGAATCCAATGTGCAATCGTACGCCCGTAATTTTCCGGTGACATTTGCGAGAGCAAAAGGATGTTGGTTGTACGATGAACAAGAACGTCGTTATTTAGACTTTCTCGCGGGCGCAGGCTCATTGAACTACGGACACAATAATCCAATATTCAAACGTGCATTATTGGAATACATTGAAAATGATGGCATAACACACAGTTTAGATCTTCATTCCACCGCTAAAGGTGAGTTTTTAGAAGCATTAAAAACACATCTTTTAACCCCGAGAAATTTGGATTATAAGGTGCAATTTACCGGACCAACCGGAACCAATGCCGTAGAGTCAGCAATGAAACTGGCTCGAAAAGTGACGAAACGTGCGAATATTGTGGCCTTTACCAATGGTTTCCATGGGGTTTCTTATGGTGCATTGAGCGCAACAGGCAATCAACATCATCGCGGTGGTGCAGGTATTAGCTTAGGCAATATTACGCGCTTTCCGTATGAAGGATATGCCGATAATGTAGATGGTCTGAGTTTATTCGAGACCCAATTAAATGATCCATCCAGTGGATTGGATAAACCCGCTGCGGTTCTCTTAGAGACCGTACAAGGCGAAGGGGGCTTAAATGTCGCTTCTAATGCCTGGCTACAACGCTTGCAAACCATTTGTCATCAACATCAAATTTTATTGATTGTCGATGATATTCAAGCAGGTTGTGGGCGTACGGGAACCTTCTTCAGTTTTGAGCCTTCGGGGATTGTTCCCGATATGGTTACCCTTTCTAAATCAATTGGTGGTTATGGTTTGCCCATGGCGATCGTGTTAATCAAACCGGAATTGGATCAGTGGAAGCCGGGTGAACACAATGGCACTTTCCGTGGAAATAATCATGCTTTTGTTACCGCAACAAAAGCGATTGAAACCTACTGGAAAAATGACGAATTTCAAAATTCAATTCAAGCCCGCTCTCAACAACTTCATCACCATCTTCATACGATTTTACAATCCTATCCAACTCTATTTTCCAAACTGAAAGGGCGTGGTCTGATGCAAGGTATTGCCTGTCACCAAGGCGAGCATGCTCACCGTCTTTCACAACTGTGTTTCTCATTAGGAATGGTCATTGAAACGGCGGGTGCTCATGATGAAGTCGTGAAATTTTTCTGTCCATTAATCATCAGTGAAACGGAACTGGAGCAAGGGCTGCAAATCTTTGCGAAAGCCGTTCACCTCTTTAATGACCAACAGCTTCAACAAGCCTCGTAAGCTTAAAAGTGAATAAGGATATTTATGATTGTTAGAACGTTGGAAGAATGCCGTCAAAGTGAGCGACGTGTCAGTACAGAGACATGGGAAAGCGTTCGCATGTTGTTAAAAGACGATAACATGGGGTTTTCATTTCATATTACGACGATTTTTTCTGATACTGAAACGCATATCCATTATCAAAACCATTTGGAATCGGTCTATTGTGTTTCAGGCTATGGTGAAGTGGAAACCTTATCAGACGGTGTCATTCACTCAATTCAACCTGGCATGCTCTACATTTTAGATAAACACGACGAACACCTTTTACGTGCTTTTAAAGATGAAAATATGGTCATGGCGTGTGTTTTTAATCCGCCATTATCAGGCAGTGAAGTTCATGATGCTGATGGGGTTTACCCCATTGTTGACTAACTTCCAACCTTTCTAACGGAGGCATTACGATTAGCCGTGATCATTCACGGCTTTTTTTATAATCTAAATCACATTTTTATGCTTTCCTCACCCAATACGTAACAAGGTATGTTTTTAGTCTTCTTTAAATCATTCACCGCACTTATGATTCGAGCATCTACCTGATTTTCGTTTTAGGATTACTTTGCCTATGCCATCCACTCTTGCGACCAAAATTCAACACTGCTTTGATTTATATTCATTCTTGGATGCGCATTTTCCCGTTGATCCAACGGGTATTGAAGATCATGGTTGGGATACACATCGTCTCGATTTGATCGTGACAACAAAAAACCACTACGATTACTTCACATCTGAAGAATTAATGGATCGGTTTGCGTTAACACAAGATCAAGTTGAACATTTTTTTGTGGTCCATCACTGGGTCAAACGCCATTTACGTAAACAACGTCGTCCACTGTCGTGGTCACCCACTGAACAAGTATTGTCTTTGCAGTGCGACTCAAGCCAGCGTTATACCCTACAAACCTTGGCGCAAGCGATTGAAAAGAGCGCTGACCCTCTACGCTCTTTTTCAGAACTGGAAATGGCGTTGTATTTGTAAAAAATAGCTTCACTCTTTTCTTGAGTTTTGAAAGCGTTATCGTCACTCTTAGCTTTTCTATTCATGTTTGAGGGTGACTGTGGAAAATATTGCGATATTTGTTGATGTACAAAATATTTACTACACGGTAAAGGAAGCATTTCGCGCAAACTTTGATTACAACGCGTTTTGGGCAGAAGCCACACAAGATCGCAATGTGGTTGCCGCTTACGCTTATGCCATTCATCGAGGCGATGAAAAACAACGTCAATTCCAAAATATTCTGCGTGGTATTGGGTTTGAGGTGAAATTAAAACCTTTTATTCAACGCAGCGACGGCTCAGCAAAAGGCGATTGGGATGTTGGCTTAACGATTGATGTCTTAGAACATGTCCAAGAGGTGGATCGAATCATTCTTCTATCGGGTGACGGCGATTTTGATCTGCTGGTCGATAAAGTCCAAACCAAATACGGTGTCCCAGTTGAGGTGTATGGTGTTTCTCGATTAACAGCAACCTCGTTAATACAAACAGCCTCTTCCTTTAGAGACATTGAAGCAACCCTATTACTGAATCGTTAATGCTTTTTGCGTAATCAGTAGAGATAAAAAAACCCGCCAACTGGCGGGTTTTTATTTGGCTTAGATTCGATTAACGAATACAAGCACGTGCTGCAAATTTAACGATGTTGATGATAAATGCCCATGCAATCGCGTAAATCCAGACCCAAACAATCCAACTGAAGCTGATGGCTGGCATGAAGATACCAATCTTACAGATCAAGAAGCCGATAATTTGAGTTGCAATGATTGCTGCCAACAATTGTTTTGATGGCCAAGCTGGCATGAACCACCAACCTTTGTGACGAGCAACGAACAACAATAATGGACCCGCAACAACAAGCTGATAGAAGATACCAGTTTGTACTAATGCCATATCGTTAGTGTGATGTTTGAAGATCCAAAGTTGAATCAAGCTTTCGATAACAGAAGCAATACCCAAAATAGTGGCGATACTCAGAACACGTTTAAGTTCCCACTTCACCGGTTTTTGTGCGGTTTCACTGTTATCATAAGCAATGGTCATGATTGGAACGTCGTTGATCAATGCCAAGATGATGATCATTATTGCAGTCAATGGCATTGCACTGTCTAAGGTGCTGCCGTCGTGAGCAAAGATGACACACAAAGCCACGAACAACATGATGTTGATGGTCATTGCCACACGATAACTGATGTAACTGATCATACGAGCGAAGATACGACGAGACTCTTCAACCGCATCGATGATAACGGATAAACCCGGTTCAGTCAGAATCAAGTCCGCTGCACCACGTGCCGCATCCGTTGCACCCGATACTGCAATACCTACATCTGCTTGTTTCAACGCTGGCGCATCGTTCACGCCGTCACCGGTCATTGCAACAACACGGTTATTATCTTGATAACACTTAACAATCGCGTATTTGTGTTCTGGGAACACACGAGCGTAACCGTCTGCTTTTAAGATGTCTTGTTGTAAATCCACTGGAAGTACGTTGACGTCTTCAACACCTTCAAATAAGCTTTTTGCCACTTCCATGTTGGTGCCAAGACCCAATTGGCGAGAAATCTCTTTACCAATCGCGATATCATCACCAGTTACCATTTTCACATCAATGCCATATTCGTTGGCACTTTCGATGGTGGTTTTAGAATCATCACGTGGTGGATCGTACAAAGACAAGATACCCATCAAGCGGTAATTACGCTCACCATCACCACGAGCAACACCCAAACCACGAAGACCACGACGAGCAAGTTCATCAATTGCATCTAGAGCTTGGCGTTTTACTTCGTCACTTTCTTGGCTCAATTCAACGATAACGTGAGGCGCACCTTTGGCAACGTAGAACATGGTGCCGTTCTCGTCTTCAATGTAGCCTTCTGTTTTCTTACCGACTGGATCGAATGGGTAGAATTTATGTTGCTTGTACTGACTAATCACATTAGCAGGGACGCTACCTACGATAGTGGTATCGATGGCGTCTTTACCATCCATGTGACTGGCAAGTGCTGCCGCTAAATTCAAGTCTTCTGCACTTTCTGCATGATAAAGAATGGGATCATGCAAAGTCAGTTCGTTTTTAGTCAATGTACCTGTTTTATCAGAACAAAGAATATCAACGGAGGCTAATTCTTCAATGGCTTCCAAACGCGAGACGATGGCTTTCTTCTTCGCCAAGTTCATCGCACCCAGTGCCATGGTGACAGATAATACCGCAGGCATCGCAACCGGAATCGACGCAATAACCAAAACTAAAATCAATTCAACAATGTCAAATGGGTTTTGTTTTAGTAAAACTTCTTTACCGATAACCACAATCGCTAGCACAAGCACGAAGTAAATTAAGAATTTACCAATGTTCATGACCGATTTTTGGAAGTGTGATTTATTACCAGCACTCGATACCAAGTTCGCTGTACGACCAAAGAAGGTATTACCACCCGTTGCGGTGATCATACAGACCATTTGACCTTGCTTGATAATTGAACTTGAGTAAATCTCTTGTCCAGGTACGCAAGTAACAGGCAAAGACTCACCGGTTAACGCTGCTTGGTCAACCGCAATGTATTCACCTTGAACTGTCAAACAGTCAGCAGGAACGATGTCGCCGTTCGCTAATTGAATGATATCCCCAGGTACTAATTCACGAGCCGGAACATCTTTCCAAACGCCATCACGCTTAGTACGTGCGGTTAATGCCATCGCCGCTTTCAATGCGTCTAACGCATCGGCCGCTTTCGCCGATTGAACAAATTCAATCACCGCATTCACAATCAATAAGGCTGCAATAACAATAAAGTCAGCCCAGTGACGAATTGCTAATGACAAAATTGCAGCAATTTCAATCAACCATGGGATTGGACCCCAGAAGGTTTTAAAAAAGCGCTGTAATTTTGTTTTTTTCTTAGACGTAATTTCGTTGTAACCAGAGATTGTTAAACGCTCTGTCACATCAGACTGCTTTAAACCGTCTGTTGTGGTGTTATTTTCTTGAAGCTTCTGTGCTATTTGTTCGGGGGTTAGCACTTCAGATGATTCACTCATAATAACCCTTTACTCCATTCGTTCATTATTTGCTCACTCTGATTGTGAGGACAAATAAACAGTTACCCACAGGGTCATTATTTAATAACCAGCCTCTATTTATGCATAAAAATGTAACTTGATATTTCCATCCTTTATTAACTATTCGTTATTGATGAGCCTTATTTTCCATAACTAAAGGAAAGCACTCATACTATTAACAACCTAAACCAAAGAGATAACCAGAGCTTACACTGCGAACACTTCATTAACACACACATGCATGTGATTGCTATTCACTCTTAGCCGATGACCTAAATGTACGCCAATAAAATTTGAATAACTATGTAGATTTTTGAAATCTCTGTTTTTCAGGAATGATGTATTTAAAATCAAAACACTTGTCTTTGTTGATTGATTTTTCAGCAAACAAACAGTAAGGACTTTACAAAAAATCAAAACCTCTTTAATATGCACGGCATTGGAGAGATGGCTGAGTGGTTGAAAGCACCGGTCTTGAAAACCGGCATACGT
>CAMQZF010000058.1 GCA_947039525.1 uncultured Photobacterium sp.
ATTGTGTCAGCTTTAATTTGTCGACAAAGCACAAAGTGTAATGTCCAATTTGAAATAGTAACATCGGTAAGATTGTGTAAACTGAGTCCAAATCGTGACACTGAATTAGTGGTATTTATTAATGTAAAATCAACACGATAGCTCATGGTTAAACTCATCTGATGGGTAAAGGTTATGTAATTGGGATTCGGTTTTCGCCATATTCAAGGCACCATCCATAGCGTCGCCTTGTGGCATAGCAATTCGTTGTTGGAGATGTTCAGGTAAAAAGGAATGAATACGTTCAGCAATACTGCCCATTAAACAGATTTCTTTAGCTCCCTTTTTAATTAAGGCATTCATCCACATCGATATATCGTGAGCAGTTTGTTGTAATAAACGTTGAGCAATGACATCGCCGTGCTGTGCATATTCAAAAATAGCGGGAGAGAATTGCCCATAATCGCAAGGACGTGCTGTTTTAGACCAGTGTACGATGGCATCAATATCATGATGAAAGTGGGTAAGCACATGAGTGACGATCGCTGTTTTAGGTTCAATATCATCAACAGCTAATAAGACGTACTGGATCAAGCGAAGCCCCATGATGGCACCACCGCCTTGGTCTGATATGGGAAACTCACGACCGCCCACTATATGTTGTGTGCCATTATGAATATAAATGCCACACGAGCCAGTTCCTGCAATTAAAATGGCCCCGTTTTGCCCATTCCAAGCTCCTAGGCATGCACCGTAGGCATCTGTATTTAATGTTACTTTTCCATAAGGGTGTGGAAGGCTCATAAATTCAAGCCAAGCATTTTTTTGTTCAGCGCCAGCAAGTGCTAAACCAACAGAAAAAGAGGAATAATGTTGAGGTTGAATGTTGGCTTGATTACTGGCAAGTGTAATGGCTTCTTGGATCGAGGACATTGCTACTTTGGAACCCAATAAGATATTAGCACTGCCTGTTTTTGCTTCGCCTAAAACACATCCATTTAAATCGGTAATCCGTGCACGACAAGAGGTGCCACCGCCATCAATGCCGACATAATAACAAATAGGATCAGTCATGATGACACTCC
This sequence comes from uncultured Photobacterium sp., assembly GCA_947039525.1. Taxonomy (GTDB): domain Bacteria; phylum Pseudomonadota; class Gammaproteobacteria; order Enterobacterales; family Vibrionaceae; genus Photobacterium. The sequence goes on from CAMQZF010000058.1 coordinate 1,065, forward strand.
TGATATTGAGAGCTGACGGCTAATAAATACCAAGCACCATGAGGGATCCATTGCTCTCCCCAACGCCAGTTTTGTAGCATGTTGTCTTTTTCTTCTGCAGGGTTGAAAGCAATGTCATTTTCATTGATAAACCCAGAAGTAATACCATTACAAATGCCACCTTTAGCATTATAAAATCCTAAGTGAGGCAGGTAGTCTGGGTTGTTATAACCGTGACCATCTATCATGCACATATCAAATGGATTTAATCCGACAATCCAATTTAAGATATTTTGCCCATATTTTTTGAGCTGTTGGCGTAAAACAGGATCTTGGATTTTTGATTGTGACATATAAGCTAAAGTTGCTAATGACGCTAAGCGAGCATTTTCTCCCTGCCACCAATAACCGGTTTCATTATCATGAGGAATGAAAAAGGCACTGTGTTTTTCATCGGTTACGGCTTTAACGTATTGGCGAGGGTATCCAAAAGGATTATTAACTTCTTGAGTGATAGTCAATTCAAACCAAAGTGCTTGTTCTAGTGTTTTTTGGGTCGTGGCACGTAAAGCATTATCTGATTCAATATCTAAATATTGAAGTAAGCTGATGGCTGGTAATCCAGCTTCAGCTGCATGGAAGTAAGGCCTGGATCCATCATTATTAGCAGACCAAAAATGGGTCACATTTGAATCACTGTGTTGGCGCTTGATAAGACGTTCAGCCCAACGACGAGATTCCTCTAAGTAATAATGGTTTTCTGTCGTTTTAAACAATTCGACACAAGAGAGAAGCGCACAATATTCATCAATAATATTTTCAGTTTTATCGTTTAGATAGTGAATATTGCATTCAGCTAAGTGGCGATAACCGCGCTCAGCGCAATCCAAATAATCGTACTCAGTCAATGATAGGCCTTGAAAGATTCGGCAAGTTGTTTCTGCTCGTTGAATTCGAGCCGCTGCGGCTAATGCTGCAATAGCAATGCCTGCACCTTGACGAAATCCGGCCTGGTAATTATTCGATTTGATGCCTGTTTGAGTCGCATAAGAACAAATTTCTCGTTGTTCAATGGACTTACTCCATTTATCAAAGACGGTCGCATAAAAAAAATCGTTAGTGCTTTGCATTCGGGCCAAAAAATCCGCACCAAAATAGGCTTCTTCTAATATGCGCTGGCGTGTAAAGTCACTCGTTTTTTGATCTGCTTCAATTTGTTGAAAAGCCGTAAATAGGTTCCAAACAACCATTGGAATTTGCTGAGGATTAAAATAATTACTGTAAGAGAGGTGACTAAAATATTTACTGACATCTCCAGAGGCATCGTACCAGCCACCATGTACGTCGACGGTTTCTTGTGTACCAAAAACAGGCACAGATTGATCGGCTTTATCGTAGATACCGGAACAACGTTGAGACTTAAAATAATGCAAAACATCACTAAAAGTGTGCTGCATTAAGACCCCGTCAGCAATTAAGAAGGGAGAGGATAGCGTATTATTAATTTGAATTTGATATTCGCCCGCCTCTTTGAGTTCACTAAAGTCAATTAGGTGGGTCAATCCTGTATGCCATTGATCAATGGCACCACAAGATTGAACCGACACTGTCAGTTGTGTGGTTTTATCAACACAACAAATCACTTTTGCCTGTGAAAGTAAAAGGTCTGTGGGGGAAAGAACAACAGCCTGTTTACTCCCCAATCGTTCGTAGCCAATGTGATTCGTCAATAACTGCATAGTGCTTTCCTAATATGACAAAGAATGATTATTTTTCAAACAAGTAACAACGGACAAAATGATTTTCTGATAACTCAGTAATAGGAGGCAGTGCCATACGACATTTCTCCATTGCATGAGTACAGCGACCTGCAAATGGACAACCAACACTGTCTGGTGTCCATAATGGAATGTCGCCTTTTTCACCTTTCAATTTCTCATGAATCGACTTGCTCGGATCGGGCACGGCAGAAACTAACAGCTGTGTGTAAGGATGTTGAGGATCGTGAATGATGGTGTCAGTATCGCCCCACTCAACCATATGACCTACGTACATTACGGCGAGATCTTCAGCAATATAACGTGCTGTTGCGATGTCGTGTGTAATGTAAAGCAATGCCATTTCACGTTCGAACTTCATTTCTTCCATCAAGTTCAAAACACCGGCACGAATCGATACATCGAGCATGGAAGTTGGCTCATCAGCAAGAACTACCTCTGCGCCAACAGCAATATTACGTGCTAAGTTGACACGTTGACGCTGTCCACCAGAAAGCTGGTGGGGGAATTTTTCTGCTGTGGCTTTTGGTGGAATCAAACCCACTTGTTCGAGTAAGTCATAAACACGTTCTTCCAATTCTTTTTTATTGTTTTTGCTGACTTTATTGTGAATCAATAAAGGGCGAGCAATATGATGGAAAATGGTGTGTGTTGGATTCAATGAACCAAATGGGTCTTGCCAAACCATTTGGACACCTTGGCGATATTTCATTAGGTCATTACGCTTGGTGATGTCCTGAATATCACGTCCGTAATACTCAATGACACCATCTGTTGGGGCGTACATTTTTGCGATCATTTTTGCTGTGGTGGATTTACCCGAACCGGATTCACCAACAACCGATAAACCTCGGCTTTTATACATTTTGAATGACACGTCATTAATGGCGCGCATTTTTGATTTTTTTAATGAGTTGCTATTAACCGAGAAATCTTTAACGACATTTTTGCCTTCAATGATCGGATTACCGATGGGCTTGCTCATAGTGCCTCCTAAATTATTCTTATGTTAACTGCTATTTATTAAATAGGTGGCAGTTGGATAGACGTCCAGTCTCAATTTGACGAAGTTGAGTTGGCGTATTAAAGCAAGCTTCATGTGCTTTGCTGCAGCGAGCTTGAAAGCGACAACCTTGAGGTATTTCCAATAAATTTAATGGATTACCTGGAATCCCCGTTAATCGAGTTTTCGGCCCGGTTAATGGTGGGAATGAGCTGCCCAAACCTTCTGTATAAGGGTGGTAGGGGGTTTCTAAAATTTGTTTAGAAGGGGCAACTTCAATTAACTCACCAGAGTACATGATGCCGATACGATCTGAGAATTCGACCATTAACGATAAATCGTGCGTGATAAACAGAATCGAAAAACCAAATTCTTCTTTTAACGCGTAGATTTTTTGCAGAATTTCACGTTGTACAACAACATCCAATGCTGTTGTTGGTTCATCCATAATGATCATCTTTGGATTTAATGCCAAAGCGATCGCGATAACTAAACGTTGACGCATGCCACCAGAAAATTGGTGTGGGTAATCATTTAGGCGATCGGGATGAATGTCGACAATCTCTAATAAACCTTGAGCACGACGTACTGCTTGCTCACGCGTCATATTGGTATGACGCATGATCACATCACAGAATTGCTCTTCCATTGGTAACACTGGATTCAATGCATTCATGGCACTTTGGAAGACCATGGACATTTCGCTCCAGCGAAATGCACTCATTTGATTATCACTGAACTTTAGTAGATCACCATGACCGTCAAAGATCACCTGACCACCAGTGATAAACGCGGGCGGCTTATGCAAACGCATTAAAGAAAATGCTACGGTGGATTTACCACAGCCAGACTCACCGGCTAAACCGAAAATTTCACCTTTACCAATATCGAAACTGACATTGTTTACTGCGCGGACATCGCCCGCGTCAGTAATGTAATCAACACAAAGATTACGAATGGAGATTTGTGGATCACTCATTATTTATCGCCTCCTTGTAAGGCTGGCTCAGGAGTTACGGTTGAAGTAGAAGATTCTGTTTTTGCATTATCTGCAGCCATTTTCTTCCAACGGCGCATGCCTTTGTGTGAGCGAAGTTGCGGGTTGGCAATTTCATCAACAGCAAAGTTCAATAATGCTAGTCCGATCGCAATCAGGATTAAGGCTACACAAGGAGCAAGAACTTCCCACCAAGCGCCAATTAGCATGGCAGAAGAGGTTTGAACGTTGTAAAGCATGGTACCCCAACTGATCGTGTTTGAGTCACCGAGTCCTAGGAAGGAAATAGTCGCTTCTGTCATAATGGCAAGCATGACGGAACCAATGAAGCTTGCACCAACGATAGAGATTAGGTTAGGTAGAATTTCAATAAACAGGATACGCCAAGTGGATTCACCCAACACTTCCGCAGCTTTTACAAATTCTTTTTCACGAATAGAGAGTGTTTGCGCTCGAACAACACGTGCGCCCCATGCCCAGGAGGTGACGGCTATTACCACCGCGATAGTCAGGGGACCTGCCTGCCCAATAAAAGCAGCGATAACAAACAATATGGGTAATTGTGGCATGACCAACATGATGTTCATCATGGCGGTTAATGTATCATCAATACGACCACCAAAGTAACCCGCTGAAATACCAACAATTGTTGCTAGGAAGCAGACCATGATCCCAGCACCAAAGCCAATCGCTAGCGATGTACGAGTTCCATATACCACTTGAGACCAAACGTCACGACCCATACGTGTTGTACCGAGAACATGCTCAGCATCTTTAGATAAGCGTAATGTACGTTTGTTAGTCGCTAAGTTTTCAGCAACCCAACCATCTGGATTGTTTTGTGCTTGAGTAACAACAAAAGATGGGTATTCATGAGGGTTACCCGTTTTTTTGTTTGGTGCATGTTCAGTAATTAATGGTGCAAAAATAGCAGCGAAAATAAAAAGGCTAATAATACCTAGACCAAAGAGTGCTTTTGGATTGCCTTTTAATAAATTAAATAATGCTTTCATGATTATTTGCCTCCCTTACGTAGGCGAGGATCAAGAGCGACAATTAATAAGTCAGCCATAAAGTTAAAGAACAACATAAACAATGTCATTATCAGTAGTTGACCCTGCAATACTTGATAATCACGAGCTTGAATGGCGTTTAATAAAACGGTTCCGAGACCTGGGTAGTTAAAAATAATTTCGACGATTAACTGACCACCAATTGCCATACCTAATGCCATAGATAGGGCGGTAACGCTTGGGAGCATGGCATTACGAGCCGCGTAATTAAATACAACACGGTTTTCACTTAAGCCCTTACCTTTTGCCATCGTGATGTAATCTTCATTCAACAAGTTAATCATGTTGTTACGCATGTTAATTAGGAAACCACCGATTTGAATGATGGTGGCACAGAATAAAGGCAGCGCCGCGTGGTAAAGCATGTTTTGATAAAAAGCCAAACTGGTCCAGTCTGGTAATTCGCCTGGTGTGTACGCATAACCCGTTGGGAACCAGCGTAATCCAATCGCAAAGGTAAAGAGTACTAATATGGAAGTAACAACTGGCGGAACGGCTTGAATGACCAACATTCCTGGTGAAATAAAGGCATCAAATTTACTGCCACGTTTCCAAGCGGCAAAAATACCTAAAATGGAGCCAATACAGAACGCGATAATAACCGCGGATCCAGCAAGGAAAAGAGACCAACCTACAGCACCTGCAAGAAGATCATTAACAGATTGCGGGTAGAATTTAATGGATGTGCCTAAGTTCCAAGTCAGAATGCTATGAATGTAAGCAAAATATTGTTCGTATAATGGACCATCAACAAAGCCCAATAGCTTTTTCATTGCTTCAATACGTTCAGGAGTTACTTGAACTGTCGCATTGGCAAACATCATGGTAACAGGGTCACCAGGCATGGCTCGCGGAATAACAAAGTTGAGTGTTGCGGCAAAAAGTAGCGCAATAAAATAAAACGATAAACGTTGTATGAAAAATCCCATAACTATCACACCTTACTCATCTGACTGATTCCCTGAGTCAGATTCAGGACGTAAAACCCCCTGACGTAAGGACGTCATACCTTTTATTTGGGAAAGGGTGGGGGGGAGAAGTGGTGTGCCGATTGGCACACCACAGATTTAAGCAAATATTAGGCTTTAGGTTTTAGATCCAGTACTTGAAGTAAACGCTCTGGTACACCAGCCCAAATCATTGGACGACCGTTTGCGTTTTTCTCGTTCCACCAACCAGTGAAACGACTTTCGTTGTATTGGAAATTACTTGCACCAGACAGAACAGGAACGGTCACTTGGTTTGCAGCAATGATTTCTTGAATGCTGTGTGCAATTTCTAGTTGTTTCGCTTTATCAGCGGTTTTGTAGAAACTGTCTAACAAGGTATCCAATTTCTCATTTTTGAAGTAGTGCATCGCAAAGCGAGGCATACCGTCACCTTCTTGAAAGCGAGAGTTGTACGCGCTATCCCAGTATAGGTGTGGATCTGCACCGTGGAAGTAGTTGGTATAAGCGACGTCATAAGAACCTTTTAACATTGCTTCGTTGTAAACAGCAAAGTCAGGCGTACGTGCTTTTGCATTGATACCGATTTCTTGAAGTTGTTCTACACCCAATTGAACGGTGTTATTGAAATCAGTCCAGCCACTTGGTGATTGAACTTCAAGTTCAATTTTCTTACCAGTTGGTGATTCAACAAAACCATCGCCATCGATGTCTTTAAAGCCCGCTTTTTTCAGTAGATTCTTAGCGTTGTCTGGGCTATAGGTGTTGAATTTTTTATAAGTGTTATGAGTGTTTTTATCTGACCAAGCTTCAAAGCCGTCACCCATACCTGATGCGTAATCATTTGGTGTGCCGTTACCGTAGAACGCAATATCGATGATGGTTTGACGGTCAATGGCCATAGAGAAAGCACGACGGAAGTCAATGTTATTGATTGCTTCGTTGTTACCCGCTTTTGGCGATTTGAAATTCAAAACAAAAGACTGAGTCCCAGAGGCTGGGTACCAGTATTTATGGTTTTTGTTCGCTGCTGCGTAAGTGCTGTCGATATCAGGAACGAAAGAAGAACTCCAATCAAGCTCAGAACTGATGATTTTACTCAACAGTTGATCGTTGTTCGCGATTTGTGGAGAACGTAGACAGTCAACTTCTAGATTGTCATTGTCCCAGTAGTTCGGGTTACGACACTGAACGTAAAGTTGTGGCGTGAAGGTTTCGATCTCTGTGAATGGACCAGTACCTACAGGATTTTCGTTAGTGAACGTTGTTGGATTCTTCACTTTGCTCCAAACGTGTTTTGCAACAACAGGAACAAAAGAGATCTCAAAAGGTACGTTCGAGCTTGCCTCTGATAATTCAAAAATGACTTTGTTGCCATTTTGCTTAACAGTTTTAACCCACTTATTGATACCACGTTGATCTAATTCTGGGTATTTTTTCAATAAATCAAACGTGTACACAACATCATCGGCAGAGAACGTTTTGCCATCAGACCACTTAACACCATCACGAATTTCAAATGTGACTGTCATTAGGTCATCAGACATGTAGTAGTCTTTTGCCAAACGCATCACAGGCTCGTTGCCTTTCATTTGGTTAAAAATAACCAATGGCTCGTAAACGAAATCCGTTGTTGTACGAAGGTTCGTTGCTAGGAATGGGTTAAAGTTACGTACCATTGTTGGATAAAAGTCAGCGACAATAGTCAGTTCATTTTTTTCTGGTGCCGCCATCGCTGGCGCTGCGGTAAATGCGGTTGCTGCTGCAACAATGGCAAGTGCCAATTTTGTTTTATGGGTAAGCATAGCTATTCCTTACTATCTGCTTTACGTTTCACTTGGATATGTATCCGCTCTTTTATTATTGAGGCGGAGCTTTCTTTTAGAACACTTTAAATTGCTAAAAATAGAAGCGGATTTAAATGGCCGTGTGTTCTCGAAGTGAACCTAGGAAACCCTTGATTGCTAATAGGGTCAATATTGTTTCCCGTCAAAAACGTCAAAATGTATTTCAACTTTGTCAAAAACGTCACTTTCTAAATTTGATAATTATTCTCGTTAAAATTTTGACGTGCGTTAGGTCACATCTGTATTTTGATCTTATACGATTGCCTGAAATGATTTTAAGTTAACGTGATGTTTTTAATGGCTTTTTATTTAGTGTGATAACCATCACGTTGGAAAGGCATTCAAGTTTTATACGGAAAAGTTTGTAAATGAATTAGTTGTGATTCGCTTCTCATAAACAGGAATAAAATATCATGGGGAGACTTTTATCAGGGAATTCCCGCTGAATTTTCGTTTTGATAATAAAGAAAGCCCATTTAAATATGGGCTTTCTTAGGGGTTATTCAGACAGTAAATGTTTGAGTTGATCTCGTTTTTGTACCAGACGTTGGTGGGATGAATCTGAGCTTGAACTTCGTGTTAAAACGAAATCAACGGTACTTAAAATAACACGCCATCTGGGAGTCTTGGGGAGCGTATCAATGTGCAAATATTTATCTAAAGTACGAGTTTGTAATGTACTGCGATCCAAATAGACGCGCCATAATCCGCTTTCTTCGGCAAGATCAAATTTACTTTTCTTGGTGATGAGTGACCAATGTTGTAAGGCTTCTAACATAATAGAAACGACAAGATCACGAATGTGTTCCGTTTTATTGTGGCTTGGTTTCAAAATGGTATCCGCTAACCGAGTATACTCGCCCCCTAGTTCGCGCAGTTGCTGTAAGTGTTGCTTATCCCCAATCATCGCGTAATTTGCCAGTAAGCTGAGAGCGCTTTCCATTAAATTGGTGCGTTGTTTATCTGATGGTTGGAAAATATCAAAAATGAACAGTTTTAATGGTTCAGAATCTGTTGGAAGCTCTAAAATATGGGTAGGTAACTGACGTGCTATTCCACCAATGTTATAAGACCATTGCGTTGGATCTTGTTGAATAGTTGCTGTGTGTTCATCAAATAGCAATTCAGCAATGGGCGCTCGAACCAGCTGTTCTAATGGGCGTTCAAATAGTTGAGATGCACTTGCGTTCGCGTAACGGATTCGACCATCACCTTTAATGCCTAAAATGGCTTCTTGGTTGGTATTCAATAAGCCCAATAGGCGTGCCTGTACCGTAATTAACGCCTCTTTGATTTGCTCATTTTGTGCGAGTTTTTCATTCAGAATTTGGTTTTGATGTTGTTTTTCTTGAGTTCTTTTCGTACTCAGATGTGCGGTTACACGTGCCATCAGTTCCTTCTGATTAAAGGGCTTACTTAAATAATCATTCGCCCCGCAATCAAAGCCTTTTATACGATCTTTTACCTGCCCAAGTGCCGATAACATAATGATTGGTAATTCTGTTCCATCGTATTGTTCCCGAATTTTTTGGCATAGCTCATAACCGTTCATTTCAGGCATCACAATATCAATTAGCATAAGAGCTGGTTGTTCTTGTTGCATTAGCTTAAGAGCTTGCTCACCTGATTCAGCAATTAAAACGCGATAACCCGATGCCGTTAGGAAATTGGCAAAAATTTGGCGATTAATCGCATCATCATCCACCACCAATACGCATTCTTTATGTTTGTCTATCTCTGGAGTATTCGGTTGATTGACCATTTGTACTTGAGGTGTCATTGGTAATTGAAAATGGCGATGGATATGAGTGTGTTGGTGAGTCTGAATGTCTGTTTGAGTTGCTAGATTCAACGTAAAAGTGATGGTCGTACCAACTTGGGGTTGGCTGCTAATGTAGACTTGCCCATCCATTAACATAATCAGCTGACGGCTGATGGATAAACCCAAACCGGCACCAGTACGCTTAATTTTATGTTCCCGATGTGTATGTTGTAAGGGTTCAAAAATATGTTCAAGCTGTTCATTGCTCATACCTTGTCCAGTATCAACAATTTGAATGCGAATTTTATTTTCTAAAATTGTCGCAGAAAGAATGATTTTTCCTTCGTGAGTGTATTGAATCGCATTACCAACCAAATGATAAAGAACTTGTTCTAATCGTTCCTCATCGGCAATAACCAGAGGAATGTCGCTTGAGATCTGATTAATAATACGAATCGGTTTATCACTCAATAAGTGATCGGATAGTTCGAGAACAACGCTAATAGCGGACGCTAAGTCTGTAGGTTTCTTTTCAATCAGCAAATCGCCATAACGCATCTTGTGGTAGTCCACAAGATCATTAACTAAATTGGTTAAACGTTGACCGCTATTAATGACTAATTCTAATTGATGCTGTTGTTGACGCTGTAAATCACCATGTGAACCCATTAATAAAGATTCGGCAATCCCAATCATGCCATGCAAAGGGGTTTTTAATTCAACCGATGTGCTCGCTAGGAAATCGTCTTTTAGCTTATCAGCAATTTGTAAGTCTTGATTCTTTTGTTGAATGATCTCGATGTGGGTCGCCAGCTCTTTATTTTTTTCATGAATAAGAGCAATTTTGTCTCGGATTGAGCTTTGCATACGGCTGAAGCTAGTGGCTAGTCGCCCAATTTCATCGGTGCGAGTTGTGTTTCCTATCTCTTGATCGAGATCACCCGCAGCGACTTGTTCAGCTGCCCAAGTTAAGCGAAAGAGTGGGGCAGTTATGGAGTTAGAAATCCAGTGCGCGGCCCAAATAACCAAAATAATGGCAATGATCATCGCAATAATAAAAAAAGTTTGCAGTTCTTGAATGCGAGCAAAGGCCTGTTCGGTGGGTGTTTCTACCAATAAAGCCCAAGATTGGCCGAATACATTGATTGGAATAAAAGCACTTAATACAGAGGTGTTATTAAAGTTGATGAATTGACCGACACCGCTTTGACCAGTTAGTGCTTGATGAATACTTTCACTGTTAAACGTTGTTATCACATTTGATGTATTGGGCAAACGAGATTGATGATCTTCACCAATAATTAAAGTTTGAATGCCACGATCCGGTGTAGATTGCAATAAATTGGCTAACGGTTGGCGATCAAGTTTAAAGAAGGCGTAACTGTGTAAATAATTTTGTTTCATAATAGGAGCAGCAAGCCAAGCATGAGAATCATTACCTGATTTTTGGCTCTGATAATCAGAAAACAACACAATAGGCGTTGTGGGTGGGTTTTCGGATTGTGTCACTTTTTGGAGGCGTTGAAATATGTGACTTAATTCGGGATCGGAAAACGTATTGGTTAGATTCTCACTGAATAATTCAGGGCTATTAACTGAATAGACAACTTGTCCGTCAAGATTAGCCAGAACAATATCGGTGAAATCAGAACGCTTTAAGTATTCTTGAAATGCCCAATGGTAGCGATTATGCATCAAACGATAGCGTTCATGACCAATATAATTTTGCTGAGTGTTATTCGTCTCTTTTGTTAAGAGCTGGTTTTGAAGGTAGCGTTGACGAGCTTCTGATGTGTTGAGATGAGAAAGATCACCCAACTGATTAAAGGCCCCTATCAAGCCATAAAACCGCCCACCACTGGCGCTTGCCAGTTCTGAGTGAGAAAAGCTTTGGATTTCAGATTCAATGGACTGAAAAAAGCGAGTTAATTGGCGATGTTGATTATCCAATAATGAGGAAAGGTGGTTGGTTGTTTGTGTTGATAAATCTTTGGTGTGTGCATTTAAAAACAATAATGCGGAAATGACAAAAGGCGTAATACTGAGCAGTAAAAACGCGACCATTAAAGTGTGCTGAATTCGTTTAAATTGAATCAATTTGTGCATATCGCTGCCCATTTCAATCGAGATAAATCGCCATTTTTAACGATTTTAACGTTGCTTGCCGTCCATAAGGTGCGGTTATACCTTGTTTTTAAAAGGGTTCAATAGAAATAAAGGGAAAGCGTGGGAGATAGCACAAAATATTTTTTAACGAAATTAACGAGTGATCTTTTACAAAAATGGGCTCAGATAGAGCCCATTAAATAAGGAGGTAAAGAAGTTAAGCTTGGTAAATTTTGAATTTGGTATTACTGGCCGGAACCTGACAGTGCCCAAAAGTACGTTCAATGAGATCGGGATAGGATAAGAAACCATTGGCTACAATGATCAGCTGACCTTGTGTTTTTAAATGTTCAGGCGCTTTAGCAATAAATTGCTCTGTTGCTTCATAAAACGTTTTTCGACCAGAGTGGAACGGAGGATTACTGATTAAGTAGTCATATTTACGTGGCAGTGACGCATACACATCGGTGGC